>NZ_JBPCUJ010000179.1:0-5948 GCF_051011215.1 Lutimonas sp. | reverse complement strand
ATTTATGGCTTTGAAATGCGGATCGTTTTGATAAGTGTTATTATTGTACCAATGGCCTGAAGCAACAGATGCAAGCAGGTGTTTACGGCCCTTAACGATGTCGTTCACGCTGATATAATATTGGCCTAAGGCATAATCAACACTTCCAAATTGAAAGTTGCTTCGTAGCCCTTCCACGGCCTTAATTGATTCCGTGGCCTTATCTAAATTGTTGATCTTATAGTAGGAGACTGCAAGTTTAGACTTGTATCCAATATCTAATGGATATTCTAAGGCTAATTGTTCAAATAGCAGTATTGATGTAGTATGATTTTCCATGAAGTAATTGGCATCTGCTATAAACTCTTTCTGACTACCAGGATCTGCTTTAGAAACAATCTGATCAAAATACATGCCGGCCAATGAATCTTGTTTTTCGATTAAAAGCGTTTTTCCGGAATAAAGGCATAATTCTAAATAAGAATCGGAGCTGATCGTATGTTCAAATTCGGAGGTTAATTCCGCCGCCTGCGCATAATTTTTAAGTTTGATATGCGCCGCGAGTAAAACCTTTTTTAAGGTATGATAATCGGAGATTTTTATAATATTTTCGAGAAGATCGATTACCTCCTGATACTTTTTTTGATCAAGATATGCCATACCTAGTATGTACATTCGGTATTGGCAATATTTACAATTTTCTATATCAATATTTTCGGTATTAATTTCAGAATAAATGCTGAGAATTTCATCAGGTTTGCGCACAAATTCTTGAGTCATAACCATGTTACTCAAGTTTTTATGCAAATCAAAAGGAGCATAATCGTATTCTTTTTTAGTATATCGATAGGCCAGTCTGTTATTGCCATCAAGCATGGCCCTGAGAATATTAAGATAATTCTTTTGCCTTGTGTTGGTGTGAGAGGTAGGTTTGATTCGTTTTAGTAAAGAATCTGCCCTGGCATAGTCTTCGCGATTGTAATAATACTCCGCCCTTAAATAATTTGCTTCGAAATAGGTTGAATCCAGTGCCAGTGCCTGATTAATAAGACCAATATAGACTTCGTTATCAGCAATTCTGGCCTTGGCTTCCAGAACTTTACGGTAGGCCTCGTAATTTGGAGGCGTTTCCTGAAGGTTTAATTCATCGTTACTCTCAGTGGCCAGAAAGCCCATCACTTTCTGTTTTAAAAGTTCAATGCAATCCAAAGGATTTTCGGCATCGCATGAAATAGCCTCAAAAGAAAACAACACATCATTGTTTTTTCCATCTATCACAGATCCCTGAAAGATGAGTTCGTCCTTTTGAAAGAAATAATTGCCTGAAATAATTTTTTTTGGGTTAAAATATTCTTTTAAAACGGCATTTCCTTCAACAGGTAGGAGAGAAGCTTTATGTATTCGTTTATATTCTTCAAACGTCTCAGAGCTAATTACCTGGGCAATTTGGTTTTGAGTGATTCCATGTAAAATCCAATCAGCTGCCATTGTACCCACCATGTCAAATTCTGCACGCCCGGTATTGTTGCCGAAATCTAGTACAGCAATTTTATCTTCTAGTTGAGGGTGGCCTGCTTTTACAACTTCTTGAGTTGAATTGAATTTGTTGATGTATACAAAAACAACAAGTGAACCAACAATAAAACTGATCATTCCTAAAGAAACAAAATAGTAAGTTTGAAAATTAAAATGATACTTGGAGTATTTCTTCTTTTTAGTTCCTTTGTCAGTTCCGGTTTTAGAGGAGTAGGTGGTTTTAAAATGGACATTCCACACATAAAAAATATACGTAGGGAATCCGATCAACAGAAAAATGAGTGAATAGGTAATTGAATTTTTTGACAGCCCCATGGGCTCCCATATTACGGAAACAACCTGAATAAGAACCCAACTGAATACAATGTACAAGGAGAGTTTTTTAAAGACTCCCTTTTGATGACATTCTTTTACAAATGAATTGAAATTCATAGGGTTTGATTTTCTAACCTAAAGATACTAATAATCCTGTCGTTTGCCACAAGGCTGCGGTCTGTGTATGTCGGCCCTTAAAAATGCCTGTTATTTAGCAATGTTACAATATGAAAATGCCCATCGGTAATTGTGGAAAAAATAGGGCTTTGAGTTGTTCTGAAAAGATTCTTATCAACAGTCTTGGTTAGTAGAAACAGAAGTTGCTGCAGAAGCCGATTTGAATAGCTGGAATGCGGAACCTAATCATCTATCGAACGAGCCATGGTATCAGACAATAATTTAAAATGAGTTGGATCATTTATTCAGTGAAACTGAACGAAGGCCTAAAGAATAAATCTTCGAAGTTAAGTTTTTCTTTGATGAACCCTTGTTCATAACAATACCTGCAGAGTGTTTCAAGAATCTTACGGTTGGCCTCCAGTCCATAGGAATAAAAATTATTCGACATCACCTTTTTCGTTTCCTCCAATTCCTGACCATACCAGGGTAGGGTATCATAGGCCCATCCTAGTTTCATCATATATTGATAATCCATTTTTTTTGAGGCCGAATAAGCATCAAACAGAGAGGCAGCTAAAAAGTTGTTTTCTTCTAATAAAGTCTTTCTAACTGCAACGGCATGCATGATAGGAAAGATGCCTGTTCTAGAATAATACTCCTGCTCAGTTTTTCGAGAATCCTCAAATAACCGCTTGATGTTTGGGTTGCCTTGAATAAATGCTTTTGGCTGCGCTGCATGAAAAAGTGCATCAACTTCACCGGAAAGAAGTAAGTCAGATTCATCTTTTCCAGGAGTTCCTTTTGAAATTGTAATTCCGTCCGGGACTACTTGTTCCTGTTCTGAAATATTGCCAGAGACATCTGCTGAAGAATCTTTGGTGGCGATGACCCATTGAATATCTTCCGGATTGATGCCGTATTCATCCTTAACCATCCCTCTGATCCAGGTAAGTGAGGAGGATGAATAACCAGGTGTACCTATTTTTTTTCCTTTTAGATCTTCGGGTTTTTTTATACTGGAATCAGCATGGATAAAAATACTTTTATGTCGAAACATTCTCAAGGGAAATATGGGTAATAAGGTGTAATCTCTAAAACCCTGATTCGCATAGGCCAAAATATAAGGAACCATTCCAATTTCCGTCACATCAAAGGTCTGAGCACCAGCAAAGGTGTTTATATTCATATCTCCTATTCCTCCTGATTTCCTCATGGTATAGGAACAGTTTTTAATCTCAACCTTTTTGTCAAACAAGGCAGTCATTCTGGAATAATCATAACCTGTCATTTCTAAATGTAAATCAGCGGTACGATGTGAAGGATCATTTTCAAGTTTTTCAACATAATCAAATGAACTTAAAGCTACCATACCTCCTGCTCCCAGGGTTGTATTTTTAATAAACTGTCTTCTTGAAGGTGTTTTTTTATGTTGTGTCATTATAACTTTTTAAACGTATGAATTTGTAAGTGGCAAAATACAGCGAGTCGTTATTGACTCAAATTTACCAAAAAAAAGATTTCGACACATAGGATTTTTAAAGTTCTGAATCTAAAGACATTTTGTCTGTTGTTTTATTAAAATTAAACAGTAATATTGCCGGCAGAAAAAAAATATATGCCAAAGCTATTTGTACTTATAATTTGTATAATATTCTCGCAATCAAACATGCTTTCGCAAGGTTTTGACATAGATACTATAGGCAGCATACCTTCTGAAAAGCATGTTTTGCTAACAGATCGTTTTATCATGGAAGTAGGGCTTTTTTCAAATTCAAAATCAGTTGTAATGAATGTTGATGGTACTATGCCAAGCAACCCAATAGATTTTGGTGAAACACTTGGTTTGGGTCGACACGGAAATACGGTGGATATTAATTTTACCTGGCGTTTCTCTAAAGAAATGAAATGGTTCACGTCATTGAATTATTTTGCTATTAGGAATTTTCAAACTGTTGTATTGCAGGAATACCTTAAATGGAATAATTCGCTTTATCCAGTGGGAGCTAAATTGAATAGTGCCTTTGATGTAGATTTGCTTCGGCTCTTTTTTGGCAGAATTATTTCGTCGGGAGAAAAACATGAACTAAGTGGTGGTATTGGTCTGCATACAATGAATATCAGAACTTATTTACAAGCAGTAGCCTACCTGGGCCCTTCAGATATAGAATTGGATCTTACAAAAAAAGAAATCAATTTTTTAGCTCCTGTTCCAAACATTGGCTTCAGATACTTATATGCCCCTACAACTCGTTGGGCTTTTTCTGCTCATTTAGAATGGTTTTCACTACAGGTTGGTGATTATAAAGGGACCTTGTGGGATGTGACACCTGCTGTGTCCTATCAGTTCAGTAGAAATTTTGGATTAGGGTTGAGTTACAAATATTTTAAAGCTAATGTTGGTATGAATCGAGATGTTTGGAAAGGTTCTGCCGATCTTTTATATCAAGGGCCGTTGATCTCAGTTAATGGGAATTTTTAGTTTTTTCTGTAGAAACTTCTTTCTGGAAGGTCTGTTTTGTCATCTGTGTTTGGTTAGAAAGAATAAAACAGCGTTTACACAATTTAGAATCGAATGAATGTTGAATTTGCTTTATCCCTTCAATGGGATGTACTTTAAAAGTGAATAGACTACATTTGAAATATGAATGCAAGCCTGATTTCATATTTATCTTTTTTGATAAGCTTTCAGCTGTTGTTTGTGGGTCTATTTTTATTCACACATAAAAGAGGAAATAAAAGAAACAACAGGTTGCTTGGTTTTCTGTTTGTTTTGATCGCCTGGAACATGGTGGATCTCACTTTACAGATGAACGGATTCTTTTTTAAATGGCAATGGATTCATTTTATTGACAGTGGTTTTTTTCTCCTATACGGCCCAATTATTTATTTATATGCAAAGGGTGTCATGTATAAAGACTTTGAATTAACCCGACGAGATGTATTGCATTTGATACCTTATGTGCTATTGCTCATACTAATGTTTTCATCAAATAGATGGAAGCCTCCAGGGACTTCCGAAGAAATTATGAATAGTATGATGTCCTGGCAGTTTTATGTGATCAGCGGATTTGTTTATGTACATTTTTTACTCTACCTCTTACTAACCTCCAGATCCATTTCGGGATATCGAAAAGTAATTAAAAATGAGTATTCTCAAATAGATCAGATCAACCTCGATTGGTTGAGCTTTTCTGTGAGAACTTTTGGTCTTCTTACATTGGTGTCTTTGATACAGAACTTTATCGCTTTGGCTCAAAATGAAACTGTTTTTATGGTCACTTTGATCCTCCTGCTTTTTTTTGTTTTTTACTTTGTGAACAGGGTCATACTAAAGGCCCTGAAACAACCTGAAATTTTTGCTGGAATTGAAAAAAATGAAACATCAAAATATGCTGGTTCAAATTTAACGAAGAAGCAGCTCTCGGTATACAAAAATGAACTATTAGCATTGGTAGAATCTGAAAAACCTTATTTGGATCCTCAGGTAAACCTTTCGGAATTGTCAAAAAAAATACAGATTAGTTCAAAGAATTTATCTCAGGTGATCAACCAATCTTTTGGTAAAAGTTTTTTTGATTTTATTAATAGCTATCGGATTAAAGAGGTTCAAAAAATTCTTAGAGAAACCAAAGATGAGAAATTGACTGTATCAGAAGCCATGTATGATGCAGGTTTTAGTTCTAAATCTTCTTTCAATACCGCCTTTAAGAAAGAAACCGGACAAACTCCAACTGAGTTTAGAAAATCACTCAAATAGATAGATCAAGTTTTTTAAAACCAAATCCATTTGTATTGAATAAAAGAATCTCTTTTAGCTTCATCAATTAGTTTCAAAACATCTGATTGATATCAATTTTAAAACATTAAAAAATTTTTTTAGGGTTTTTTTAGGTTCTTATCCCTGTTGTAGATAACAAGAATAATAATCTTTAAAATAGTAGATATGAAGACGACGATTAAAATTTTAGTAATGTTGCTGTTAACGGTATCTTTTGGAT
>NZ_JBPCUJ010000178.1:0-14280 GCF_051011215.1 Lutimonas sp. | reverse complement strand
GCCCCTAAGGTAAGTTTTAAAGAAGCAGTGATCAAAGGAATTGCGCCCGATAAAGGTCTATACTTTCCTGAACGTATAAAAAAACTCCATTCCGATATATTTAAAAACATCGACAACTATTCGAATAATGAGCTGGCTTTTCTATTGATTGAACAGTTTGTTGGTGAGGATATTCCAAATCAGGATCTTAAGTTGATCATTGAAGATACCTTAAGCTTTGAGTTCCCTCTGGTTCCTATAGAAAAAGATATCTATAGTTTAGAATTGTTTCATGGACCAACGATGGCTTTCAAAGATGTAGGAGGCCGATTTATGGCGCGATGTCTCTCTTATTTTAATAAGGAACAAACCACTGAAGTCACCGTATTAGTGGCTACTTCAGGTGATACCGGAGGCGCTGTAGCCAGTGGATTTTTAGGAGTTAAAGGTGTGAATGTGGTCATTCTCTATCCCAGTGGAAAAGTGAGTGAAGTGCAGGAAAAACAACTAACTACCATGGGGCAGAATATCAAGGCTCTTGAAGTAGATGGTACTTTTGACGATTGTCAGGCCATGGTGAAAAATGCCTTTTTAGATCAGGAAATCACAGATAAAATCCAGTTGACCTCGGCCAACTCTATCAATGTTGCCAGGTGGTTGCCGCAAATGTTTTATTTTGCTTTTGCTTATAAACAACTATCCGATAAAAGTAAAAAACTGATTTTTTCGACTCCAAGCGGAAATTTCGGAAACATCTGTGCCGGGTTCATGGCCCGTCAACTAGGTCTTCCCATCGATCATTTTGTAGCAGCAACAAATGCAAACAGAGTCGTTCCAAATTACATGAGCAGCGGTACATATGAACCCATGAAATCGGTGGCTACCATATCAAATGCCATGGATGTGGGTGATCCGAGTAATTTCATTCGAATTCGAGAGATTTTTAAAGATAAATTTGAACAGCTTAAAAAATACCTTTCATCCTTTTCCTATTCGGATTATCAAACCCGGGAGGCCATGAAAGAAGTTTATGCAAATAATGGCTACATAATGGATCCACATGGAGCCGTTGGATATTTAGGTTTAAAGGAATATTTAAAAGATCAAAGAAAAGCCCAGGGAATATTTATGGAAACTGCACATCCTGTTAAATTTCTGGATGTCGTTGAACCGGTCATCAAAAAGCGAATTGAGTATCCAAGCCAAATTGAGGCAGTCATCCATAAGGAGAAAAAGGCTACCTTCATCAGCAGTTATGAAGAATTAAAATCATTTTTAACAACATAGTTATCTGGTAAATGCTTCTCCAATCCTGAAGTATAGTCCCCAGTCGTCTTTTCCAACAGCTACATCCATTCCAACACTGATCTTCGAACTAGGAATGGCCAAAAATCGTATGCCACCACCAACAGCGGGCAGCAGATTATCGAAGGAAAGATCACTGGCATCATTGATCGCTGTGGCAACACCTCCAAAGGCTACATATCCCCATCTTTTTGCAAACCAATGCCTATATTCAGATTGCACATCATAAACCTGGTTTGCCCTGTATTTACCATTTGAATAACCTCTTAAATCATCTCGTCCCACTACATTTTGGCCGGCAAAAGGAACATCACCAATGGCCGCCTGACCATATGCTCTTAGTACAATGGTATTTCGTTCGCCTTGAGGAAAATACTTATTATACTCAAGATTGATATTGGTATAAGTAGAGGTACTTCCCAAACTCTCTAAAAACGTCATGGTATTAAATTTCCCATTGAATCCATTCAATGGCATAAATTGATTATTTCTGGTATCGTATTCCGAGGAAAATCCAAAGCCGAACAGATGTACATCTTCCGAAGGGTTCCCAATGGCATCAAACTCTGTCAAGGCATGGGAATAAACAAGGTTCCCTCCGATATAAAGTTTTTTGTAAACCCTCGCTAAAAAATCAAGGTAAAGAAACTGGAACTGGGTATTATAATCAACAAAAACACCATCTCCCGGAGGTGGTACCGGAATGATTCCTGGTGGCAATCCTCCAATAATATCACTCCAGTCAACGAAGGTCTGAAAATTAACAGAACCAAATCCACCTGCCAGTTTTGACCTGTACTTATCCTCCTTGATATAGAACTTATTCGCCTGAACAACAAACCAGGAATTATTAGTCGAATAATTACCAATCAGTGTTGAACTGGACTCCGGAGAAATCGTATCACTGGCATTCAACTTATAAAAACCTGAAGCCATGAACCCAAAAATAGCTTTAAAACTATTGTTGTAGGTAATGGTGGGAATGATTACTTTTTTAACTTTTTTAGGTGGCTTCGTTGCCTCTATAGTATCATTAGAAGTTTCTTGAGCAAACAAAAGAAATGGCAATAAAAACAGAAAAAGAAATAAGGGGCTTGTTTTATTCATAAATCAAATTTATTGAAAAGCGCGCTGTCTGAAAATTATATGCTTAATTAATTTGTTATATTTAACTTCTATTTAGAGACTATGAAAAAATGTATCGTATTAAGCATTATACTCACCATATTTACGACTGCTTTGTCTGCTCAGAAATTTGAAAGAAAAGATAGTTTACAAGGAACAATCACGAAAGAAAGAGCTTGGTGGAATTTAGTGCATTACGATATCGAAGTGAATATAGACATCAATTCAAAATTCATTTCAGGAAAAAACACGATTCAATACGAAGTATTGGAATCAGATTCTATCATACAGATAGATTTGCAGTCACCAATGAAATTGACCCTTGCACGACAGAATGGTTCTTTTTTGACCTATAAAAGAGAATATGGAGCTTATTTTATCAAATTGCCTGATGTTCAGGAAAAAGGAAGCACTCAAGAAATTACCATTGCGTTTGAAGGCAATCCGGTGGAATCAATGAATCCTCCATGGGATGGTGGCTTTGTTTGGAAAAAAGATAAAAATCAAAATCCTTTTATCGCAAACGCGAACCAGTCTATAGGTGTTAGTGCTTGGTTGCCCTCTAAAGACATCCCATATGATGAACCTGACCTGGGGATGGACATTAGAATCTCAAGTCCTGAAAATGTAATCAGTGTTTCCAATGGCCGATTGTTGGAAACGACAAAGAACCCAGACGGAACCAAGACATTTTATTGGAAAGTAGAAAATCCCATCAACGGATATTCCATCAATATGAACCTTGCCGATTATGTGCATTTCAATGATGTTTTTGAAGGTGAAAAAGGTCCCTTGGATTTAGACTTTTATGTCCTGAGTTATAATCTTGAAAAGGCTAAAAAGCAATTCAAACAGGTTCCTAAAATGCTGGAGGCTTTTGAACATTGGTTTGGTCCCTACCCTTTCTATAATGACGGCTATAAACTGGTGGAAGTGCCCTATCTGGGAATGGAACATCAAAGTTCTGTTACCTATGGAAACAATTATGAAAACGGCTATTTGGGTTCAGACCTGAGCGATACAGGTGAAGGTTTAAAATTTGATTTTATAATTATTCATGAATCAGGGCATGAATGGTTTGCCAATAGTATCACAAACTATGATATTGCCGACATGTGGATTCATGAAAGTTTTACAACCTATAGTGAAGTATTGTATTTAGATTATCATTTTGGCAAGGCTTCGGGCAATTCATATTTAAAAGGATTTCGTGAACGCGCCATAAATCTGAGCCCGATTATCGGCATTTACGGAGTCAATAAACGTGGTTCCGGAGATATGTATATTAAGGGAGCGGCAATGATCCACACCCTCAGACAAATAATGGATGATGATGAAAAATTCAGAGAATTGTTAAGGGCCATCAATAAAGAATATTACCACCAAACGGTCAGCAGTGCAACACTGGAAAAATTCATCATGGACTACACCAATCTTGAGTTGTCAGGCTTTTTTGATCAATACCTGCGAAATATCAAAATACCTGTATTACAGTTTAAAATTAATAATGGTGTGCTCAAATATCGATTTAGAAACACGGTCGATAACTTTCAGATCCCTCTAAAAACGACCATCAATGATGAGGTTGTATGGCTCAAGCCAACAAAAAAATGGCAAACTTATGCCTCTGAAGCAAAAGTATCTCAGTTTAATTTAGATGATAATTTCTATGTCTATCTAAGGAATTGATCAAGACCTATTCATCCGCATCAAGATTGGGTAACAGCAGGTTGTTAAACACGCTCTCCTGTTCCATCATTTTTTCAATATCCTCCGATTTTCTTGGCGCCAGTGCTGAATAATTTACCGGTCCATCTTTGGTTACAAGCACATCGTCCTCTATTCTAACAGCAATACCCCACCATTTTTTATCACAATTACTGCCTTCTCGGATATAAATTCCGGGTTCTACAGTGAGTATCATATTCTCCTGAAATGCCCCTCGATTATTTAAATCATGAACATCCAGACCAATATGATGAGACGTACCATGCGGGAAATAGGTACGTCCGTGATGCAACGAATCAATTATTCCAAGATCTAAGAGACCTTGATACACGACTTCTCTTGCTGCGGCATCTACTTTTTTATAATCATTACCAATTACCATGGCTGCGATACCCGCCTCCTGGGCATCATAAACCAAATCGTATATGATTTTCTGCTCTGGTGAGAATTTTCCATTGGCTGGAATCGTTCTGGTTACATCCGCTGTATAGCCCCGGTATTCAGCACCTAAATCCATTAATACCAGATCATTTCCAACATTCAATTTATTATTATCAACATAGTGAAGCACACAACCATTATGGCCGGCACCAACAATAGACGGGTAACCTTCATATTCAGATCCATATTTTTTAAAAACCATCTCATGAATACCTTGCGTTTCTGTTTCCGACATTCCTGGATGCATTGCTTTCATCACTTCTATCTGACCGACACAGGATATTTCAACAGCTTTCTTGATCAATTTAAGTTCTTCGGCACTTTTCACTTCTCGTAAACCGCCCATTAATCTTCTGAGGGATTTGTTGTCAACAATTGTCTGGGCCGCAGATGATTCTGCATCAATAGATTTGTCATCCGGCATTGGAATGCTATTTACACTTGTTTTAAACTGTTCTATGAGCGCATACAAATTGGGTTGTTCACGTCCTTTTTTTCGAACATCATTTTCAAACTCCTTAAACATGATCTTGTCAAACTTTGAAAAATTGATGGGGTCATCTATAAAAGCCTGTCCGCCATAAACATTATTGAATCCAAGGTCTTTAATAGCTCCTTCTACACCAACTCCGTCGCCCATATAAATTTTATAACGTTCTCCTCTTTCGTATACATATAAGGTTTCATTGAATTTTTTTCCATCTTTTTCCTGATCTTCTGAAAAAATGACCAAAACCGAATGGGGCTCTTTCAGTCCCGTTAAATAGTAAAAATTCGGATCCTGATGGTATACAAAATCAACATCATTTGCCCTGTTACGTATCGGGTTCGAAAAAAATACAGCAACACTGTTATCTGGCATAACGGCTCGTAAGGCTTCCCGTCTGGTTTTATGAAATTCCGCACTGAGATAATCTGTAGGAATATCGGCTTGAGACCGAACGCCAAGGGTTGTGAAAAATAATAGAATCAGTGAGCTTAATTTAAGTTTCATAAGATTTTGTTTTTAGGGATCGAAAGATATGAAAAATAATAGCAGCAAACTGAATGCGAATTAGCCTGGAAAACAATCATTCTTCTCCACATATTTTTTAAATTAGCATAAAATATGAATCGATGAAAAATACAGCTTTAACACATATACATGAATCTTTAGGAGCGAAAATGGTGCCGTTTGCAGGTTACCTGATGCCAGTACAATATGAAGGAATCAATGTGGAACATGAAACAGTTCGCCAAGGCGTGGGAGTTTTTGATGTGTCGCACATGGGTGAATTTTTAATTGAAGGACCGCATGCCCTCGATCTTATTCAAAGAATCAGCTCCAATGATGCCTCAAAGCTAGAAATTGAAGATGCACAATACAGTTGCATGCCCAACGATCAGGGTGGTATTGTGGATGACCTTATTATCTATCGTGTAAAAGAGGAAACTTATTTATTGGTGGTGAACGCTTCCAATATTGAAAAAGACTGGAATTGGATCAGCGAACACAACAGCAATAAGGCGGAAATGAAGAATATCTCTGACAATTATTCGCTTCTTGCTATTCAAGGTCCTAAGGCAGTAGATGCCATGCAAAGTTTAACTTCTGTTGATTTGGCTGAAATTCCTTTTTATAAATTTAGAGTGGCGGATTTTGCCGGAGTCGACCACGTGATCATTTCAGCTACCGGGTATACTGGCAGTGGTGGATTTGAAATCTATTGTAAGAACGATGAAGTCGAACAGATTTGGAACAAGGTATTTGAAGCGGGTGCCGAATTCGGGATCAAACCGATTGGACTGGCTGCAAGGGATACCTTACGTCTGGAAATGGGGTATTGTTTGTATGGAAATGACATCAATGATGAAACTTCTCCTATTGAAGCTGGTCTCGGATGGATTACTAAATTTTCAAAGGACTTTGTGAATTCAAAAGCCTTGCTGAATCAGAAAGAAAATGGTGTCGAAAGACGCCTTAGAGCTTTCGAACTTGAAACACGAGGCATCCCACGACAAGGATATGATATCGTAAATGAGGCGGATCAAATTATTGGAACTGTTACTTCGGGTACCATGAGTCCCAGTTTAAAAAAAGGAATTGGTCTAGGTTATGTCAATACAGGCTATACAAAATTTGGTACTAAGATTTTCATCAAGGTCCGAAACAAGTCTCTCGAAGCAACCATCGTCAAATTACCTTTTTATAAATCCTAGTATTTTTTGAATGATCGATACATCGAAAAATAAAATACTCTCTTATGTAGACCATCATAGTATTCACATATTGATGTTTTCTATTCTTTTGTTGGTCTTTGTTCCTCCATTCATTGGGAAAGATTCGGGAATTACACATTTTTATATTAATGCTGTTTTTTTGTTAATCGTAAGCACCAGTTTTATAATTGTGAGAAAAATCAAATTTTCTCGCTATTTGGGATTTGTTACATTCCTACTGATTGTCATCGATGGCTTTTTAGAACATGATATCCTCAACTACATATCACAGATAGGATTGTCATTTTTAATCATTCATGCTTTTATTTTAGTCTTAAGAGAAGCGATGTCTTTAAGGGGTGATACCAAAAACATGATTCTGGTTTCAGTGACCGGATATCTTATTATTGGCCTTATTGGGGGATTTCTGGCAACCATCTTAGAGTACCTGTCACCCGAATCTTATTATCATTCAACGGGCTTGAAAATGGAACTCTACAACCTAATCTATTACAGTTTTGTCACGATGACAACCTTAGGGTATGGCGATATCATCCCAATTACGGAAAAATCTCAGGCACTGGCTCTTATTCTGGTCTTGTCAGGACAATTATTTCTGAGTATTATTATTGCGATCAACATTGCGAAATTCATGCAGAGAAAGACCAAATAAGCGTTTTATTTGTCGATTTAGATTTTATTGGTGCATGGGATCCAAGGTATGTGAAGTGAGGTTCTGGACTGTAAAATCCAAGCAAATGAATCCCTAAGCTCAGAGATGGCGAGTCATTATTGTTTCTTCAAATTCAAGTGAAAATTCGGATCGAACTGTTCAGCATTCTTACCTTTAACATCCTTGAAAAACGTATGGAAATAAAGGAAATCTTCTTCCATACTATCCGTCAAATAATAAGGATCATTGATCAAAACCTGTTTACGCCCAAAATCAAGTGTTGCCATAACAATAGGAACATTAGCCCCTTTAGCCACATGGTAAAAACCCGTTTTCCAGGTAGACACCTTTTTTCGTGTTCCTTCAGGAGAGATAGCGAATATAAATTTATCATTGGTATTGTAAACATCTATCAGGGTTTGTACCATATTCTTACTTTTTGTTCTATCTACAGGGGTTCCGCCCAATAGCTTGAAGAAAAATCCAAAAGGTGGTTTAAAAAGGGACTTTTTTCCTATAAAATTGATCATCACACCTTGTGAAAACCGCACCAAAATGGCCAAAGGGAAATCCCAATTTGAAGTATGAGGTCCGGCAATTACTAAATATTTGTTCAAATCCTTCGGAAACCCATTCACGACCTTCCATCCTAAAACATTGAAAAGAATGAACTTAGAAATACTTTGCATGCTAATAATTTAGGAGATTTTTTTTTTGTAATATCGTAATTAATTCCAATATAGATAATTCTATGAAACAATTTCTATTCATTTTAGCAATACTCCAGTGTTTTTCAGTTACTTATTCTCAGAAACAGAAAACAAGTACCGGACCAATTTTTGAGGATTTTGGAGCTGTTTATACCATCGAAAATGCTGACCTTTTATTAGAAACAGATACGAAATACAAAGTAATATTCGATGTGTATTCCGATGAAAAGAAGTCGGGTACCATGAATCCATTGATCAATACTGTGGCAAGATTTATGAATATGCATGCTCAAAATGGTGTTTTACTGGAAAATATGGACATCGTTTTGGTGCTTCATGGAGCCGCTACTAAAAATGCACTTAATGAGAAAAAATTTAAAAAATTATTCAAAACCAAGCACCCAAATTATGAATTATTAAAGGCCTTGGCAGCGAAAAATGTTAAAACCTATGTTTGCGGACAGTCCATGATAAGTAAAGAATATAAGGCTTCAGATATCTCTGAGTATGTCGACATCTCTTTATCAGCTTTGACTGCTCTTGTAAAATACCAGTCTGAAGGATATCAAATTATCAATTTCAATTAATTAGTCATGTCATCTACCATCATCGCCGTCCTTTTTATTATAAGCATTGTCATTGCTGTTATTTTAACCTACGTGATCAGTAAACTTAAATTTGAGAAAAACATTTCGATGCTGAATGAGCGAATTTCATCTTTGTCTCAGGATAAGGAAGAAAATGAAAGAGATGCACGTAACATAGAATTAAAATCAGAAGAGTTTCGAACCACAATACAAGAGCTTCAAATGGAACTGGTAAAAAGAGATGCCGCCTTAGATCATTCAGCGGAAAAGCTACAGGAACAAGGTGAAGAAGTCTCTAAACTTCAGGAAAAATTTTCGAAGGATTTTGAAATTCTTGCGAATAAAATTCTAGAGGACAAAACAAGTAAATTCACTGAAAAAAATAAAGAAAACATGGAGTTGATACTCAACCCCCTGCAGGATAAAATTAAATCTTTTGAGAAGAAAGTTGAAGATACCCATAAAGAAAGTATTGAAAAACAATCTGCCTTGCGTCAACAGATATTAGGGTTGAAAGAGCTCAATGAACAAATGAGTAAAGACGCCGTTAATTTAACAAAGGCTTTAAAGGGAGATTCAAAAAAGCAGGGTGATTGGGGAGAATTGCAGTTAGAAACTATTTTGGAAAAAGCTGGTTTGCAAAAAGATGTGCACTTTTCAACACAAGATGGCTATCGAGATGAAGACGAAAATCTAAAAAAACCAGATTTAATTATCAACCTTCCGGATCATAAACATTTGATTATTGATTCCAAAGTGTCATTGACAGGATATGAGCGATTTTTTAGCGCAGAAAATGAGATTGATGAAAAGGCCGGATTAAAGAATCATGTACAAAGCATTCAAAAGCATATCAAGGAATTAGGCACAAAAAACTATTCAGACCTTTATGGCATCAATAGTCCGGACTATGTCATCATGTTCGTTCCTGTTGAACCGGCATTGATGCTTGCCTTACAACAGGATCATGATCTTTATTTACAGGCCTTGGATAAAAATGTAGTGCTGGTTTCTACTTCCACCCTATTGGCTACATTGTCTACGGTTGCATCAATTTGGAAGCAGGAGGATCAAAAACGAAATGTGATCGAAATCGCACGTCAGGCAGGTGCCTTGTATGATAAATTTGAGGGGCTTGTTCAGGATCTCATCAAGGTAGGCAAGCAAATAAATGCCTCTCAGGATGGTTATAAGGCGGCCATGAACAAACTATCCGATGGAAAAGGAAATCTGATTAGTCGTGTTGAAAACCTTAAAAAACTAGGAGCAAAAACGAAAAAAGCATTGCCACCAAACCTCTTGGAACGGGCTGGTGACGATCAGAATTAAACTTTTTAGTAAGTTTCCTACGATTCCTACGACCGACTAAGAAATAAATTTTTGATGCAAAAATTTTTATTTCTGATGGGCTTTTTGCTTTTATATTCCGTGAACACCAATGGGCAGACCTGCTGCTCAGGTGGAATTCCGTTGTCAAACAGCATTGGATTACCGATTGAAAATCAAGGTGCCTGGCAATTTAGTCTCAGTTATGATTACAATCGATTAAATACTCTTTTAAGCGGATCAGATCGCTTGGATGACGATTCAAGGCTGCGAATTACACAGTCCTTACTTTTTAACACAGGTTATACCATCACCAACAATTTATCAGTTGAATTTTTATTGACCTATGTCAATCAAAAAAGAGAAATTAATCAATTTGGAAACACAAATTTAGATGAGACCTATGGCATTGGCGATGCTGTTTTATTGTTTAAATATAATTTCAATAATATATTTGGGGGCTCAAATACCTTACGATTAGGGGCCGGACCGAAAATACCCTTCGGGGCAACCGATAAGCGAAATGACAATGGCATTCTACTGAATCCGGATCTGCAACCCGGTTCGGGGGCCTGGGACCTGATACTTTGGTCCACCTATTTACAAAGCTTTGATTTCAGACCATCGGGAACTTTTGCCGGATCGCTGATTTATAGACATACTGGGACCAATAATAATTATTTCAACAATACAACCACCTATCGGTTTGGATCAGAATTTCAGGCCTTTTTAAACTATACTGATCAATTTGTGATTTCAAAAACACTCATTGATCCGGGCTTGGGAGTTAAATACAGACAAGCTGGTAACGATGAAATAGCCGGAGCACCTCTCGAAAACACAGGCGGTAAATGGGTGAACCTGGTGCCGAGTCTAAACATACACCTGAGTAAAAAATTATTATTGATTTCTAAAGCGGAACTTCCTGTTTATAATTATGTGGAAGGCACTCAACTTACTCCAACATACAGAATCACAGCCGGACTTTTTCTCACCTTAAGTAAAAAAGGTAAGAATGAATTACAAAACCTAAATAATGAATTATGAAGTATTTAAAATTCTCCTTAGCCTTTTTCTTCTTCGCTTTTATTTCCTGTTCAGGAGATAGTAATGACATACAACCTACCGAACAGGATTTCCCTGGTGCAAATCCAATATCGACCGATGACTGGTTGATTGATACCGATTTCATCATTGATGCCGGACCAGGATTAGATGGTATTCCGGCCCTGGTCAATCCCGAAACCGTTTTTGCAAATCAAATTGATTATGTATCTGATGATGATCTGATCATTGGGATTTCCAATGGAACGAATCAACTTGCCATTCCTCACAAAATTTTAGACTGGCATGAAATTGTTAATCTCGATAATTTTGGAAGCACTTTGGCAGTTGTTTATTGTCCCTTAACCGGCACCGGCATTGGCTGGAATACAGAAATTAACAATACGATTACCACCTTTGGCGTATCTGGTTTACTCTACAAAAACAATATTGTACCTTATGACAGGGCTACTGGCAGCAATTGGTCGCAATTAACGGCAAAATGCGTTAATGGAGAATTAATCGGGTCGAGCCCGGAAACAACGGTTCTGGTGGAGTTATCCTGGGGACTATGGAAAACTTTATATCCTGATTCCAGGGTTCTAACCACAAATACCGGTCACAGCCGTCAATATGCGCTCTATCCATATGGAGGTTATAGAACAGATAATGAACAATTTATTTATCCCATTGAGCCTTTAAAAAATAATGTTCCTGCGAAAGAAAGAGTTTATGTGATCAACGATGAAGAAAAAGCCAAGGTATATCGATTTAGTAATTTTGAAGGTGGAAAAATCATCAGGGATCAATTTCAAGGGAAAGACTATTTAATTATCGGTAATGCCGATTTTATAGTTTCCTTTGAATTGGATGATAATACGCGAAATTTTGAATTTACCTATGAATTTAATGGATCGGAAATCATTATGACCGATGATCAGAATAATGAATGGAATATTTTTGGACAAGCCCTATCAGGTCCAAACAGGAGCCAGTTTTTAAAGAAATCCCATTCCGGAATGATGTCGTATTATTTTTCAGTCGAATCCTTTTATGAAGGCCCTGAATTTTATGAATAGTTCACTATTTTTTTTACTGAATTTTTAAAAATATCTTTGATAAAAAAATATGGCCGTGATTTCGTCTTCATCTTATGATCCTACATTGGCTTTTAAGAGCAAGCATTTCAACACAATTTATCGGACGCTGTTTCACAAGATTCCAGTCAAATTTGACAGAAAAAGGATGGAAACCAGGGATGGAGATTTTATGGACATCGACTTTTCTACTGTCGGTTCTGAAAAGCTCTTCATTATAATCCATGGCCTTGAAGGTAGTTCAAGTTCTAAATATGTGACCGCCATGACCCATATTGCGAATCAAAATGGCTATGATGTGGCCGCTGTAAATTTAAGAGGATGCAGTGGAGAAACAAATCGTCATTTATATTCGTACCACAGCGGTAAAACAGACGATTTGGATGAACTCATAAATTATCTGGATCAGATAGGCGTTTATCAGCTATTTCATATAGTTGGCTACAGTCTTGGAGGAAATATGCTTTTAAAGTATTTGGGTGAAGACAGAAAGAAGTATTCTCCGAAATTAGCATCTGGTACCGGAGTGTCTGTCCCTTGCGATCTCAAGGGATCTTCAGAGACCATTGCAAAATTTTGGAATATGGTCTATATGCAACGTTTTTTGATTTCTTTAAAAAAGAAGACCTTGATTAAAATGGAACAATTTCCAGAAGTTGGATTGGATAAAAATGCTATTCTAAATTCAAAGAATTTTCTCGATTTTGATAATTATTTTACAGCACCTGTCAATGGCTTTGAAGATGCTGAAGATTATTGGAAAAGGAATAGTTGTAGGCAGTTTTTACATGGAATACAAACACCAAGTCTTTTAATTACTTCTGTAGATGATCCGTTCTTGTCGAGTTCATGTATTCCTTTAGAAGAGGCAAAGAATAATGATTTTTTTCATTTGGAGATGACGAATTTCGGAGGACATGTAGGCTATAATTCAAATTTTGAAAATGGGAGTGGCTATTGGCTTGAGAAACGAATCATTGACTTTGCAACATCGGTAGAATAGCAATTTATTGCGATGCATAATTCTTTGATATCCTCATTTGCAATTGCCTATATTTGTAGCAAATTCTGTGATAGAAATTGAAACAACTTGTTGTCATTATTTTCTTTATTTCCCAAGGTATTCATGGGCAGGCCTTCAGAAGCTTTTCTAATGAATTTCTCAACTTGGGAGTTGATGCCGCTGCTTTTGGTATGGGGAAAGCTGTCATTGCATCCAGTGGTGATGTCAATTCCATCTATTGGAATCCGGCAGGGCTGACAAAGGTAGATGATATTCAAGGCGCATTGATGCATGCAGAATATTTTCAAGGCATTGGCAAGTATGACTATGCTGCCTTCGCCAAACCTATCAATGAGGAAAGCACCTTTGCCCTGGCTTTTATTCGTTTTGGCGTAGATGATATTTTGAACACCACAGAATTGATTGATAGTCAGGGAAATATTAATTATAACAATATTAGTTTATTCTCTGCAGTGGATTATGCCTTTAATCTGGCCTATGCCAGAAGGCTGCCGGTGCAAGGCTTAGACATTGGAATCAATTCAAAAATTGTGCATCGGAAAATTGGCGATTTTGCCTCGTCATGGGGTTTTGGTTTGGATGCTGCCCTTCAGTTTGAAACGGAAAGTGAATGGAAATTTGGTTTAATGGTGCGCGATATTACAACCACGTTCAATGCCTGGAGCATCAATGAAGAAGAATTTGATAAAATCCAAAATGCCATTCCAGGAGAGAATCAAGCAGCGCCTGAATCGCTCGAGCTTACCAAACCTAAAATGCAGTTTGGTGTGGCCAAGTCATTTGTTGCCTTTCGTGATTTTACCATCTTGACCGAATTAGATTTAAATATGCGTTTTTCAGAAACCAACGATATTCTATCCACCTCTTTTCTGAGCATAGATCCTGGTGTTGGCTTACAGTTTGATTATTTAAAAATGGCCTATTTGAGACTGGGCGTCAATAACTTTCAGTATTTCACTGAATTCGATGGTTCTAAAACTACTTCTTTAGAACCTAATTTCGGAGTAGGATTCCGATATAAAGGCATACAGATTGATTATGC
>NZ_JBPCUJ010000177.1:0-13432 GCF_051011215.1 Lutimonas sp. | reverse complement strand
CATAATATTGTAAATCTGTTTCAAGACTGAGAATCTGAGGTTCGGGAAAATCTGTAAGTTTGATCACTTTCTTTTCATTGACGGCTTCCATTTTAATCTTCGAAAGATCATAACCCACATATGCTTTGGCATTTATTAATAGTATTGCTTTCTTTTTGCTTGATACCATACTCATAAATCTTTCTTTGGTATTCTCGTAATGATAAATCTCAGCAAATTCACCCTCTACCGTAATCAATTTCCAGACTTTTTTAATCTTTTCCATGATGACAACAGATTGAGAATTCGTCACATCCTTTCGCTTTTGAATTTTAATATATTTTAAAATCCAATAGGTAATAATTGCTCCGAGAAATAAACCTAATAAAGCTTCCATACGATTCTTTGATGATTTAAAAATACTAAATAAATCATACTTTCAATAAAAACAAATCAGCTGAAATGCCGTCGGCTAAGAAATAAGAATCAGGATCTAAAATCAAATATTCCTTTTCTACTTTTAAAGTTCCTTGCTTCAGGTATTTATCAGCGTTCTTTAAAACTTCTTCCCGGTATTTCATCCCAAATCTATTTTCTATTTCATTTATTGACACGCCCCAGATCGTTCTTAAACCGGTCATAATAGATTCATTGATTCTGTCTTCTACTTCCAGCCTTTCTACTTCAGAAGGTAATACGCCCTTCTTCAAACTTGACATATATGTCGCATTGTTGGCAATATTCCAGCTTCTGTAATTGCCGTCATAAGAGTGCGCTGCGGGCCCAACACCCACATAATTCTTGCCCTTCCAATAGGAAGTATTATGCTTTGAAAAATAATTTTTTTTACCAAAATTAGACACTTCATATTGAACCAAACCTTCGTTCATGGCCCACTGCTGTAATAGGCCAAAATGTCGCTGAGCTAGGACTTCATCTAAAGGCTGGTATTTTCCACTTCGAATAAAATGGTCCAAAGCCGTTTTAGGCTCAACGGTCAAGGCATAGCTCGACACATGTTTTATCCCAAAATGACTGGTTCTTTTTAAATTCTCCGTCCATTTTTTGTCGCTTAATCCTGGAGTCCCATAAATCAGATCAATGCTAATATTATCAAAGTATCGACGAGCATCTTCTAATGAATTCATCGCCTCTTTGGCATTATGGGCCCTGTTCATATATTTGAGATCCTCATCAAAAAAAGATTGAATTCCAATGCTCAAACGGTTTACTTTTGACTGGGCTAATTCCTTTATTTTATCAATGCTTAAGTCATCAGGATTTGCCTCCAAGGTAACTTCAGGGTCATCTATTAGCTTATAATTGTCTGCAAGTGTTTGTATGAGACCATTGATCTCTGAGGTATTTAGTAAAGAAGGTGTTCCACCTCCAAAATAAATTGTCTCTACTGGCTCATCAATCTCTGATTTTCGCATCTTCAACTCCTTAACAATAGCCTCGATCATGATATCTTTCTTTTTCAAAGATGTCGAAAAATGAAAGTCACAATAATAACATGCTTGCTTACAAAAAGGAATGTGAATATAAATACCAGACATGAAATAATATAAAATCTAAATGCGCAAGATACAAAGTAAGCTGCAGTATAAACTATTAATTGGGATCAAGAAGCAAGGTCAACATAGAGAATTAAAATACTATCAGAAATCGACATACTATAAAGTGATTTTCATCTTTGTCTCTTCACTTTTTTGTGGAAAAGAATTAATTGATTACTCATTTCGTAGGATTAAAAACACCATTTAAGCGCATGAATAAGCTCAGTTTATCTGGTTTTTTCAATACTTCTATAGTCTAATACAAGTCTAATTTTTCCTGTTTTCTGATCGACTTCCCGAATCTTTTTGCGGGCAGTGGTATGCTTACCGAAGGAAGAACCTTAAATTACCTCGAAGCACAGGCGATTAAGCCAATGAACACCTTATTCTTTGAAGGATATCAGGCCGAAGGTACACGCGAACGTACATTGCTTGAAGGAGCCAAGGGCTTTAAAGCTTATGGAAAATAGGTTCCTTTCATTATGCAGATAAAAAGCATCGAAGGCCTTTAGGCCAATGCCGATCATACCGAATTACTCGAATTAGGGTAAATTACAATCAAAACCAGAACGGATCTTTTAAAGATTTCACCTTCTAAAATCGGTTATTTTTATTTTTTCAACTAATTTATTAGTTTAAACTAAATAATTAGTTATATTTGTAACCAGGAACAAATTCATCAACTCGAATATGAACAAACAACTCACAAAGGCCGAAGAGCAATTTATGCAGGTGCTATGGGATCTTAAACAAGCAACGATTAAAGATATTATCGAAAAACTACCCGAGCCCAAGCCTGCATATAACACGGTATCGACCATCATAAGGATACTTGAAACGAAAAAATTTGTTTCACACAGCCCAAAAGGAAGGGGTTATATTTATCATCCCATGATCCAAAAGACCGATTATACCAACCAGAGTTTACACAAACTTGTAGATGGTTATTTTGGTGGGTCATTTAAGAGCATGGTGTCATTTTTTGTGAAGAAAAACGATATGGATCTAAAAGACCTGGAAAGTATTTTAAAAGAAATGGATAAACAAAAAGACTAGAAAATGATAAATTATATTGTTCAGGTATTATTGTTTCAGATTGTATTCATGGCATTTTATGATCTGATAATCAGAAAAGAAACTTTCTTTCAATGGAATAGGGCTTATTTAATTTTGACTTCGCTGTTAGCCTATGTCTTGCCCTTATTAAAATTTCAAACTGTAAAGGAAAATATTCCACAAGAATATGTAGTAATGGTACCTGAAATCATACTATCTCCTTCAAGTTATATAGAAAAGCAAATAAACTGGTCGGTTGTTTTATTTCAAGGCTTGGGTTGGTTTTTTTTTACGGGTCTTGCCATAGCCTTTGTACTCTTTATGTTCAAGATCATAAAAATTTACAATTTGATCCGTCAAAATAGCAAAGTGAAAAACAAAGGTTATAGTTTGGTTTTGTTAGAAGAGCAACATACTGCTTTCTCTTTTTTCAATTATATTTTTATTGGAAAAAAAATGCAATCCAGAGAAGATATTATCAATCATGAAATAGTTCATGTAAAACAAAGGCACAGTATTGACATGTTGCTTTTTGAATTTAAAAAGATCGTTTTCTGGTTCAATCCTTACAGCTATTTGTACCAAAGCAGAATAGCCGAACTTCACGAATTTATAGCCGATTCCAAATCAGTTTCAAAAAAAGAAAAAAGTACTTTTATTAATAGCCTTTTAGCGGAGGTTTTTCGGATCGACAAGATCCCTTTTGTCAATTCATTTAACAATCAATCATTAATTAAAAAACGCATTATTATGTTTAATAGAAACCATTCAAAGAAATTCTTAAAAATCAAGTATGCATTTCTAATACCTGTATTTATAGGAATGCTAGTATACACATCATGTGAAAAAAGTACGACTGAACCTGAAAATAAGCTAAGTGTTGAGGAATTTCATCAAGAGTATTTCAAAGACAACAAGAGCCAAAATTCAGAAAAGAAAAGTGAAACAGTTCCATTTGCGCTCATCGAAAAGGTTCCTGTTTATCCAGGCTGCGAAAATGCCGAAGATCAAAAAATGTGTATGATAGAAAAAATTACGGCATATGTATCTGCTAATTTTAACGCTTCGATTAATAACGAATTAAACAAGGAAAATAAGAAGATCAACGAGGCTAAAAATTTGTATGATAAGGTGTATGTACAATTTACAATTGACAAAGAAGGAAATGTCACAGACTTAAAGGCCAGAGCGGAATATAAAGAATTGGAACAAGAGGCCTTGAGAGTAATATCAGGATTACCACAGTTCACACCTGGTGAAGAAAATGGTAAAAAAGTCTCTGTAAAATATACGCTTCCTATAAGCCTTAAACATGATGCTTGATTAAATTCTATTTTCTTGTCTTATCAAGTGCAGGCAGGAAAGATTCATAATAAAAAACCTAACATCAGATTGGTGTCAGGTTTTTTTTTAGAGGATAAAGGTCTTCTAAAATTATTTTGCTTGATCCATACTTTTCATGAGTTGTATGAAATTTCTATTATTCATTTTACAAGGATGATTATACACCTTTTGTAATGATATCAACCCATCTTTAAAAGTCGTTAATATACCGAGGTTATTGGGTCTTCTCAATACTTCTATAGTCTAATACAAGTCTAATTTTTCCTGTTTTCTGATCGGCTTCCCGAATCTTTTTTCGGTCAATAGAAACATCGCTGCCGGCAAAATTAAGTGGAATCCTGATGCGGTCCATTTCAAATGAAACGTCCAATTTGATTGGAAGTATAGCCTGGTTATCGAGGTATGTAAGCGTCAGTGTATAAGTCCCGTCTTTTTTAGTGTTGATTTCGGCCCAGGTGATACGTTGTTTCTCGGTATCTATAAGTAAATTGGCTATACTAAAATCTGCCTTATTATCTGATGGTAAAATAGAAATTGCCAATTGCGATGTCAATTGTCCTTCTACTTCACCTCTGTCAACGACCATAAATGGATACTCGAACAACTCACTAAACGACAAGTCTAATCCGCGTTTGGGAATTAGTACAAAATCTTCAGAATTGATGACCAAATCTTCACCCTTCTTAAAAACTGCCAGTGCTTCCTTATCTGGCATTTTAATGAATGAAATATCCACATGTAACTTTATATCTGCTTGAAAGGTTTCAATACTATCCAGTCTGGATTTAACGAAAAGCACCTGTTCTTCAGCTGTTTGAGAAAATCCATTAACAGCATATAAAAACAGTAAAAGTATTCCATATAGTTTCATCCAATGTCTTTTTTCTGAAATAAAAATAGCCCCACAAGCATCGTCACTAAAATATAGAGCCCCATGAAGACCGAATTGATGATAATCGTATTCCATTCAATGTCATGGTTAAAAAAATATTGCCAGGTATTGTTCAATTTAAAAAAGGCTATCTGGTTCCATACGTCATTACCTAAGTCTATTTTCAATAATAATGTAGAAATGATCAAAAACAACGTAGCCACGATCCAAGTTTTAAAACTTTCTCTAAATATCACGGCAAGGGTTAAACTTACCACAGAAAAGAATACCAAAGAAAGAGTTCCGAATAAAAAAGCATACACCAACCTATAGTAGGCATCATCGTGCTCAAAAAAAGTGAGTCCGTTGGTATAGACCACTAAGTCCCCTTTTCCAAAAATTCCGTACGACAACAAAAACGATGTTGTGGCCAAAAGCAGCACTAAAAAAATGGTAAATAAACTGGCAACGATATATTTTGCCAATAGATATTTCCACTTCACAACAGGTTGCATAAGCACCGTTTCTAAAGTTTTTTCCTGATACTCGGTTGTAAGCATGCCAGATACAATGATCATGCAGAGTAAGGGTACATGAAACCAAAAGGAGTTGAGTATAAAGTATATGATCAAGTTCCCGTTCAGCAGCTGGCCTTGAAAGTAGAATGTATCCTTCAAATTGGCCAGTACAATATCAATAATTCCTGTGCCTTGAAAATAAGCACTTAATAGTACAATGGCTTCAATAATAAATAGGGCCAAAATTGCATAATAGGTGCGGCTTTGACGAAACATTTTATAAGTTTCAATATAAAGTAGTCGCATCATTTCTCCTTCGCATTAAATAGTTGTTGCAAGTCAATTAAAGGCCTGCAAGAAGTAATTGCTATTTGCTGCTGTGATAATTTAAATATGATTTCAGAGATTTCGGTAGCCGATGCCGAAATAGTGATGCAATCTCCATTCGAAACCGTATCATAGTCGCTTAAAAACGCTGCTTTTTTAAGCTCGTTTCCGCATAAAGAATAACTTTTAGTGCAGGCAGCCAGAATGGTGCTGGTCGGTCCTGTTTGTACAATTTCTCCATTATGAATGATTGATAAATTCGTACAAACCGTACTTAACACATCAATGATATGAGAAGAAATCAATATGGTCATTTGGGCCTGCTGTGTCAGGTCTAAAATAAGTTTTTTTAGCGCTTCTATACCTAGCGGGTCTAAACCTGAAAAAGGCTCGTCCAACAATAAACAGGAAGGGTTATTAAGAAGGGCAACAGCGATACCCAAGCGTTGTTTCATTCCCATCGAAAAATTACGAACCGGGTCTGTTCTGTGTACAGGTAAACCAACTTGTTCCAGCGAAGCTTCTAAAGCGTTTTTTGAGGAGTCTGCCCCTTGCATTTTTGCAAATAACCGCAAGTTTTCATGTGCATTTAAGTAATGATAAAGTGCTGGCTTTTCGATAATCCCACCAATCTTTTTTGCGCCGTCGCCAGCTATTTCAATTTTGCCATGATCAGCCGTTACTAATCCGAGTAAAATTTTGAACAAGGTAGTTTTACCGGCTCCATTTGCCCCTACCAAACCCAATATTTCTCCTTTTCTACAAGAAATACTGACATTATGAAGGGCTCTTACTTTACCATACTTTTTATGCACTCCTTCGCAGTAAATCATACTATTTGTGATTTTACCATAGCCCGGTAATCAAATTTAGGTTTGTAATAATCTTCCAGAAAAGTACGGGACCAAAACATTTTTTTGAACAAAAATAAGGGTTCCTTTACCATAAAATAAGGAAGGTAATGGTACCATTTTACACCAAAATCACGATAGCATTGCTGCACCTGATCCTTTATCCCCAATTCTTCTGCAGCTGTTTCTGCGGCCATACGCTGACATTTGGAACCTATATAAATGAGTGCCATTTTCTTCTTAAAACCATGGATAAAAAATTGATCCTTTATACGTTTATAATTCTGGTAACGAGACCAGCCATCCATAATGACCAAATAAATATGCACAAACGAAAACAGAAAAAATAAGGTCCAAAATACGATCCAAAAAATCGATCCGGAATTTATTGCTTTTAGAAGCTGAACCCCATAAATCCAAGATTCCAGTATAAAAAGAAACATGGAGGCATACAACAACCGACCTACCCTAAAATAGGAAATAATTGGGCTAGGCTGTATGGGTAAATCTGTTGGTTTCAAAAAAACAAAGATAAAGCATCATACATAATTATGAAAAAAAAGGCGTAGAAAAAGAGTGATAAAGTTGCAATTCTTATCAACCTATCCTCTTTTCATTTTGCTTTACAAAAGATCCCCAGCCAGAATAACTCTTTCCTCCTTGTTGTTTGCCTTCATTATAAAAGTGGCATACAGCTGCGGCCAGGCCATCCGTTGCATCAAGGTTTTTTGGAATTTCTTTCAAACCCAATATGCTTTGCAACATTTTTGCAACTTGCTCCTTTGAAGCATTTCCATTTCCAGTGATCGCCATTTTAATCTTCTTGGGAGAATATTCTGTAATACTTACTTCTCGCGAAAGCCCGGCAGCCATAGCAACTCCCTGAGCCCTGCCCAACTTCAACATGGATTGCACATTTTTACCAAAAAACGGGGCTTCAATAGCTATTTCATCCGGATGATAGGTGTCAATTAACTCTATGGTCCTTTCAAAAATCAATTTTAGCTTTGTATAATGATCGCTATACTTTTTCAGCATCAATTCATTTAACTGCAAAAGGGACATGTTTTTATCTACCACCTTAATGAGTCCATAACCCATTATGGTTGTTCCCGGATCTATTCCTAAAATTATTTTTTCTTTTGGCAATTGCGATTCTTTTGAGGTTTGCGAACAAATATCAGCATGATATTTTGTTTCTTTGTGTAAATGTACAATATCTTACAAAAATACTTTTCGAGTTTGGTGTTTTTGGTTAAAGTTATCATCATTGCCGGGGCTTACTATATCATTTCAGAGAAGCTTTTACATGATAGCAACTTTCAGCAAATCGCATGGACCGAACGTATGTCGGTTCTTGGGCCATGGGGCGTTATGTTTTTAATAGGCATCCTCTTTTTATCCCTTTTTAACTGGATTCTGGAAATATTCAAATGGCAGTCTTTGGTCGATTTGATTCATCCAATTTCGTTTCGAACTGCCAGCAAACAAAGTCTGGCGTCTTTAACAGCCTCCTTAATAACGCCCAACAGGGTAGGAGAATATGGGGCAAAAGCAGCCTTTTTTCAAAAAAAACATAGACCTAAGGTGCTGTTATTAAACTTTATATCCAATTCCTATCAAATGCTGATCACTATTCTGCTAGGTACAATTGGACTCTTTTTTTTAAGAGATTATATTGCTGAAATTCAATTCCAAGTGACAACTTTCTATGGAATTGCTGGCATTATGGTAGCGATGGGTATGGGCTGGGTCTTTATCTATAAAAAATGGACAAAGTGGATCGAAAAACTATGGAATGATTTTAAAAGCATTCCTCAAAGTATTCATAAAAAAACACTCTTATTCTCCTTAGGCAGGTATTTCGTTTTTTCCCATCAATTTTATTTTTTTCTGTTGTTTTTTGGAGTTGATATTGATTATTTTGTTGCCTTACCAGTCATTTATTCGATGTACCTGATTGCATCGATCATACCTGGTTTTGTGCTCTTCGACTGGTTGGTCAAAGGATCTGTTGCAGTCACGCTGTTTGGCTATTTTGGTGTACATGAAATTGTTGTACTCAGTATTACGGCTTCCATGTGGATTCTCAACTTTGCTGTTCCTGCAATGATTGGAAGTTTCTATGTGATCACCTTTAAAGCAAAGTCGTTCGAATTTAATGAAAGTAAGGTATTGAAATGATATACCCGATAGCTGTCATATGTATTTTCTATTGCATACTCATCCTATATTTCATCAAGGGTTTTAACAGTCTGGAATCTCAAAATGACCCTGATTATTCGTCCGCTAAAAACAGTTTTTCAATACTCATCCCTTTTAGAAACGAAGAGCAGCATTTGAGCAATTTATTACAAAGTCTTTCTCGCCTTGACTACCCCGAACAATCATTTGAAATTGTCATGATCAACGATGAATCCAGTGACAAATCGGTAGAAATCATAGAGCAGGCAACAGGCCTTTATTCAAACTTGAATCTTGTTTTATTAGACCGAATAAAAACAGGGACTTCTCCCAAAAAAGAAGCCATTGAGCAAGGAATACATGCTGCACAACACGAATGGATCATAACAACCGACGCCGACTGCACCGTTCCTAAAAACTGGTTATTAGCCTTTGACAAAGCCATCGAAAAACAAGATCCTAACCTCTTGGTTGCTCCGGTAACTTATAAAGTAGCTAAAGGATTTCTTCATAAGTTTCAGTCGCTGGATTTCATAAGCTTGCAAGGAATTACCATGGGAATGTTCGGGCTAAGCAATCATAAGAATATAGAACCATTTTTATGCAATGGAGCTAATTTATGTTACAGAAAGAAAAGTTTTCTCGATGTAAATGGCTTCTCAGGAAATAAGGATCTTGCCAGTGGGGATGACGTATTTTTACTTGAAAAGATGCAAACCCAATTTCCTGAAAAAGTTCACTTTTTAAAGGCTGTTGATGCTATAGTGTACACCAGCCCGAAGCATACATTTAATGAACTGATACAACAAAGGGTCCGCTGGGCATCAAAGACATCAGCTTATAAACATCCATTCTCTAAGCTGGTCGGACTACTCGTATTCCTGACCAACCTAAGCTTAATTACAGGGTTTGTTTTAGGATTGAGAGGAAATATAAGCTGGCTTCATTTTGGCTTTATTTTTTTGTTAAAATTCAATGTTGACTTTATCCTGCTGTATAAAACTTCCGATTTTTTTGAACAGAAAGAACTGATGCAATCCTATTTTATGAGCAGTTTGCTGTATCCTTTTTTTACCGTACTTGTCGTGCTATTATCCTTTAAAAACAATTTTACCTGGAAAGAAAGAAGGTATTGATTACTGCGTATCCTGAGCGGTAATCAAAATGGGAAGTTTAAACATGGAATTAACTGGAATGCCTCTTTTTAAAGAAGGCTGCACGGCAGCGGGTAAGGAAGCGATGCTCTTATACAACAGACTGTCCAGCTCAGGAATTTCTTTATTTACCAGCTCATTCTTATAAATTTCAACGATGGATATTTTTCCCTGTGTATCCACCAGAATGTCGACCATTACAGTATCATTCAGGCTAACTCCGGCATCTAAGACATCCTTACTGGTCAGTTTTTGCAAACGCCTGATCAACTCCATTTCAAAACAAAGGTTTTGCTTTTCATTGGAATCGCAATTATTACAATCCATAAAAAGAGGGTACACATCTACATCATTAAAATCTATTTCAGTATCTATAAGGTCAGTGGTTCTAAGCGTCGATTTTTTAGGTGATATAAAATCACAGGAAATCGTTACCATTACAATGGATATGAAGATGATCAGCCTGAAAAACATTGTATTCGCTTATACAATGTGAATGTACAATTATTTTTGAAAATCCTTCTCTATTGTATAAAACTTAGACAAATTGTTAATACTAAGGTTTAAAGGAGGCTTTTTACGCATTTAAAAAGATGCATAGTCCAAACAAACTATGTAAAAACTTTCAATTAAATTCGCTTATGGATTTGTTTCTGCTGATTCTCGGCCTGCTGCTTTTGATCTTAGGGATCATTGGCTCTGTATTGCCTGTACTTCCCGGACCCATTACGGGTTGGTTTGGTCTGTTATTATTGTTTTTAACAAATTCAATACCCATGAATTACTATTGGCTTGGAATTACCTTAGCACTGGCTATTTTGATTTTTATACTTGATTATCTCATACCTGGAATTGGTGCTAAAAAATTCGGAGGATCTAAAATGGGTGCTAACGGAGCTACCATAGGACTTATCATAGGCCTGGTTTTACCGATTCCATTTGGATTTGTTATTGGTGCTTTTGTTGGTGCTTTTATCGGCGAAATTCTGTTTGAACCTTCGAATCTTGTACGAGCTCTTAAATCTGCCTTGGGGTCCTTTCTGGGATTCCTGGCATCCACAACCATGAAGGTTTTTGTCAGCTTGATATTTTTGGTGATCTATTGTTATAAGGTTTTTGAATATCGAAGTGATTTATTCAGTTTTTAGGCCAAAAATGCAGGTTAAGAATCTAAAAACTATCTTTAAAACTTCCTTTTATTTTAAGGTATTTAATCGTAAATTTGATGGAACAATTATGTCTTGAACCTCTATCATATTAATTGTTAATCAACTTTTTATCTCGACATGAATTTCCCTTTTTTTGCTGGCTTACTAGCCTCAATGTTGCATGTAATCATGGGGCCTGACCATGTAGCTGCTGTACTTCCATTTGCCATACAAGCAAAGAGAAAAGCCTGGAAAATTGGCCTGTTCTGGGGCTTGGGACATATTTTTGGAATGCTTTTAATCGGCTTACTGTTTGTGCTTTTTAAGGAACTTATTCCCATTGAAGAAATCTCTAAATACAGTGAACAATTGGTAGGACTCGTTTTAGTCGTGATTGGAATCTGGGCTTTGATAAAAGTCTTTCAATCAGAATCACAGCATAAACACCTGCACATTCATAGCGAATCTCAACCACGTATTCATAAACACTCCCATGACCACAGCCATGACGCAGGTCATGAGCACATTCATTCAGAGGAAGAAAAACAAGGGCTATTCACTTCCTTCTCTATTGGGGTTCTTCATGGATTTGCAGGGATTGCTCACTTTATTCTATTCATACCTGTTCTGGGGTTTGAGGATAATTTGTCGGCCGGCATTTATATAACAGGATTTATTTTCGGAATCTTAATTGCCATGAGTTTATTTTCGTTATTGGTAGGAAAAATAACCACTTTCGCAAAAAATGAACACAATCAAAATCTATACAAAGGAATCAGACTCACCGGTGGCGTATTTGCAATCCTTATCGGAATTTACTGGATGATAGGTCAGGCCTAGTGAGTTTACCACTAGCATATTCTTGGAAGCTGTTCTCCAATCATAGGACTCACCATTCTTGCTCCTCCGATCCCGCTGCGCATCACTACCTTTGTTGGGTGATCCTTTGTAACTAGTCCAATACACTTGGCGTTTTTGCCTTTTGAATGAGCCCGCATAAGCGCCAATACCTCATCCACGATCTCTTCTTCTACGATACTTATAAAAACACCCTCATTTGCAACATATAGCGGATCGAGGCCCAAAATTTCGCAAGCTGCCGCGACTTGCTTTTCTATAGGAATATCCTTTTCAGTCAATTGGATTCCCTTATCAATATCCATGGCTATTTCAGATAAAACGCTGGCCACCCCACCTCTGGTTGGATCACGGAAAAGATGAATTTTATCTCCAAAAGCATCGAGTAAATCCAATACTAAATGGTTCACATTGGTGGTATCACTTTCAATGGTAGATTCAAATTCCAATCCCTCACGCTCAGACATAATGGCCATTCCGTGTTGAGCAATATTTCCATTGACAATAATCCTGTCACCAGTTTTAATGTTCTCCGCGGCGATATTTGCTTTGGGGTGTATTGCTCCAAATCCGGTAGTATTTACAAAGATCTTATCTCCTTTCCCACGTTCAACGACTTTTGTATCTCCCGTAATAATCTGAACTCCACTATGATCCGCCGCTGTTTTAACAGATTCTACAATTCTTATAAAATCCTCCATTGCCAATCCCTCCTCAACAATAAAAGCCAGGGAAAGATATTTTGGAATGGCCCCGCACATGGCCACATCATTTACAGTTCCATGAACAGCCAGTTCACCAATATCACCTCCTTTGAAAAATATGGGAGAGATTACAAAACTATCCGTCGAAACGGCCATCTCTGTATCGAACCGTACAATGGCACCATCATGTTTTTTATTTAAAAGAGGATTGTCAAAGGTTGAAAAGACAACTTTATCAAGCAAATCTCGTGTCATTACACCTCCGCTACCATGTCCTAAATTAATTGTTCCATTCATTTTATCACTAGATTTCATAGATATCGCTGTTTTAATATTGTGAAAAATTATAATACGCACTGCATGCTCCTTCAGAGGAAACCATCGGTGCCCCAAGCGGCCTGGCAGGTGAACAGGTCTTTCCAAATTCAGGACAATGAATGGGTTTTTTAATCCCTTTCAGAATTTCTCCTGCCAAACAATTCGGATGCTCATCTATTTTAATTCCTTGAATACCAAATTTAACTTCCGCATCAAAATCAACAAACTCTTTGGTAAGTCTGTACCCACTGTTAGGTATCATTCCAATACCTCTCCATTCTCGGTCGCTGACCTCAAAAACCTGTTTAATAATTCTAATAGCATTGGCATTCCCTTCCTCTTTAACAACCCTTGCATATTGGTTCCCAACGGTTGCGATTCCACTTTCCAACTGTTCCACCGCCATCTGAATTCCCTGCACCAGATCCAAAGGCTCAAACCCAGTGATAATGATGGGAATCTGATACTTTTCGGAGAGCGCATGGTATTCTTTATACCCCATAATGGCACACACATGCCCAGCTCCCAAGAAAGCATCAATGCTACAAAATTCATCATCCA
>NZ_JBPCUJ010000176.1:0-3772 GCF_051011215.1 Lutimonas sp. | reverse complement strand
GTGTTGTACCTGTTGAGGTTGGTATATATGGGGGATTTGATATTGGTCGTGTTTGGGTAGACAACGAAGTTGTCCTTTCACCCGGACAAAATGAGGATGATTGGAATACCTCAGTAGGCGGGGGTATTTTCCTGAATGGCGCCGATTTTATGACTGCTAATTTAGGAGCATTTAGTTCTGATGACGGCTTGCGTATCTTCTTTGGTTTTGGGTTCGGATTTTAACCTATAAATCGCCTTTTTTATAGCAGGAAAGGCTACATTTGGGTCTTCAAAATTCATACGCAAATGAAACGCACTATTCAAATCATAGGTTTCCTGTCTTTCTTAGTTATAACCTCTTGTTCCTCCATCAAGGTAGTTGATGCCTGGAAGAATGAATCCTCTGTTGTAAATCAGTTTAAAGAGAAAAACGTATTTGTCGTTGGCAGAACGGCTGATAATACGGCCAGAATTGCCTTTGAGGAGGCCATAACAAATCAATTGCGCTCCCGTGGCGTAAAGGCCACATCTAGTTTTACCAAGGTACCTAAAATCTTTCCGAACAAGGAAATGTCGGAAGAGCGAGTAGCCCTTATGAAAAGCCTTTTGGCAAGCGAGGGATATGATGCAATTGTACTGACAGTAATAAAGGAAAAGGAGCAAAATACACGAACCTCTTCCAGCGGGATATATGTAGGTGCATCTTATGGGGCTTACTACCCAGGACATTATGGGAATTTCTACAACTATTATTCCTATCCCTATGCCACAGGGAATTACTATAATTCCTTTGGTGGATATGTGCCTCTAGGGGATACTACCACTGAAACCTATACGAACTATGTGCTTGAAACCGTAGCTTATAATTTAGGGGAAGGCGATGATAACCAGCTTGTTGCAGTTGTCACTACAACGTTAAACGACCCTAAAGGGGCTTATAAAACTGCAGATGCATATGCAGAAAAGATCTTCGAAAGCCTGCAATAGGTAAACAAGCCATGAAAAAGGTATTTGCATTCATAGTGCATGAGTTTAAGGAAATGGTATGGATCACTCTGTACTTTCTTTTTGCCTTTGGGTTTGTTGCGCTGATCAAATTCCTGGTCCTGTCACAGAATAAGATTGAATACTATCGCGTAATTGGCGTTTTAGCCGGGGCAGCTATTATGAGTAAGATCATTATGATCCTGGATAAAACGAAGCTGGCTAAAGCCTTCAAGGAAGATGCCTTATATAAAAACATCTTGTTTAAAACAGTACTCTATACCGTAGTAGCCGTTTTATTTGTTTGGCTGGAACACGCCGTAAAGATTTGGATCAATGCGGATTATAATTGGGCCGAAACACTACATGAAATTCAAACGCATCGCGATCCCAATCAAATGGCACTTGTGATCAGCGCCAGTTTTGTAACACTCTTGATTTATAACACCTTTGGATCGATTCGCGAATATTTGGGTGAGAAAAGTTTGATGCGGTGGTTATTGAAAGCAAAAATCAAAGAATAGACCGAAGTAATATGACCATGGATAAATTGAGGTCCCTATATGTTCTATTTGCATTTTTAATATTGGTTCCACTTGCCTTTTCATGCAAACAGGAATCTAAGACTACTGTTGAAAAAAAGATTGGAGAGGATGCTTTATCCTGTTGTCCGCCAAAGGGCAGAGCTGAGATCCTTGCTGCACAACTTGCGGATAGCACAAATCAAAACCTTGAAATGGTAATGATCCCAAGCGGGTCTTTTTTGATGGGGGCAGAAGGGCGACTCGCACTGAAGCGCGAATACCCTAAACATCCTGTCAAAGTAGATTCATTCTATATGGACATACATGAAGTGACAAATGGCCAATTCAAGGAATTTACGGAAGCTACAGGCTATGAGACAATTGCAGAACGTCCTGTAGATTGGGAAGAATTAAAGAAACAGTTACCACCGGGAACACCTAAACCTCCTGCCGAAAATCTCGCCGCAGGATCTATGGTTTTTGTGCCGCGAGAAGATGTGGTTGACCTGAGTAATTATTTCCAGTGGTGGGGATGGACAACAGGGGCCAATTGGAGAAGTCCGGATGGACCTGGAAGTTCCATTGAGGGGAAAGAACACCATCCGGTCGTGCATATTGCCTTAGCTGATGCACAGGCTTATGCTAAATGGGCCGGAAAGAGACTCCCAACTGAGGCCGAATGGGAATGGGCTTCGCGAGGTGGATTGGAAAATAACACATACCCGTGGGGTAACATAGATGTCAATCAATCACCATATCAGTGTAATTTTTGGCAAGGCACCTTTCCATCTACAAATTCCGGTGCGGATGGCTTCGTGCATACAGCACCCGTTGGAAGTTTTCATTCCAATGGATTTGGTTTGTACGACATGGGTGGTAATGTTTGGGAGATAACCAGCGATTGGTATGATGTGAACTACTATCAAACCCTTTCACAGTCTTCGAATACAGTTAATCCTAAGGGCCCGGATCGCAGCTTTAACCCACTGTCACCTTATGCGCAACACACTGTGATCAAGGGCGGATCTTTCCTTTGCAATGACAGTTATTGCGCGAGTTACAGGGTTTCAGCTCGTATGCCACTCGAGATGGATGCTGCAATGAACCATGTCGGATTTCGACTGGTAAAAGACATAAAATAATTAATGAAAATAAGATGCGTAAGCCTTTGTTACGGCCAACTTAAATACGTACCTTTTTAGTACGAATAATCAAACACTAAACAATCATGAAAACGATACGTAATACTGGATATTCCCTCCTTTTTTGCCTTACTTTTTTGGGATCAGGAATACTTTACGCACAGGATTATAATAATGAGATCGGATTTGAAGTTCTCGGACTACTCAATGCCGATCTGCAACTCACCTATGAACGCCCACTTGGAGCACATACAACATGGGGTCTTGGTTTGGGATTAAAAATGGATGAAGGCATCGTAAAGCTTTCCGGTTTGGATACGGAATTCATTCAAACGAATGATATAACCTATTCGGGATTTAAAGTGACTCCAGCGTTTAGATACTATCTAAATGAGGTCAGCGATGGCATGGACGGTTTCTATGTGGGGGGTTTTGCAAAAATTCAGCGATATAAATCCGACCTTCTAGGGGATTATGTCAATTCCAGCGATGAACAGTTTGTGGTAGATGTTGACGGGAAATTCAATGTTACCTCCTTTGGTGTAATGGTCGGTTATAAACTAGCCCTGGGGGAACGAATGAGTTTGGATTTTTTGATCGCGGGCCCTGGTTTGGCAAGTCACAAGTATGAGTTTACTAACCGGCAGCCTTTACCAGATGAGTTTTACGATGATCTGAACGATGACTTGAATAACTACAGTGTTCTCGATCTGATAGGGGCTGAGTTTGATTTTGAGGGAGGAAGCGGCGAGACAAGAGAGAGTTCATTCTCTTTACCTGCATTCCGGTACGCAATGACTCTTACCTATTCATTCTAAAAGAAAAGATCCGGGAAGCCCCGGATCTCTTATTTTCTATATTAATAATCTTTAGAGCCAATCTACTTTCAAGGGAGCCTCCAACTGAAAAGTTGCTGTAGTCCCTTTTGGAAAATGAATAACCGTTCCGGGCTCCAACATTCCTGCACCAGTTCCGATAGCTGCACCTTTACCAGCACCGCTCCAACCTCCAAAGGCTGCACCGATCCCAGCCCCAATGACAGCCTTACGGGCTGTACCTGAGCCTTTGTCCTCGGTAGTTACTACCTTGACTTCCGTTTTTACCTGACGTAAAAAGTTGTCTATAATAAAACCACCAACGG
>NZ_JBPCUJ010000175.1:0-18299 GCF_051011215.1 Lutimonas sp. | reverse complement strand
ATCCCAATCACTACAAGTATAATTTCCCCAATAGCATATCGGGCATATTTTAAAGGCCTGTTATCATCAGCCATTTTTTTACGGATTTTTCTAAAGAAAGGGATCATAGGGTTGATGGTTGAACTTTAAATATAGTAAAATCATCTATCTTAGTGTTGAAATACAGATATTTAGCTAATAATGCACGTTGAACTTTTAAGAATATTAGACAATTTTGCCAATCTTGATGAAAATGAAACGGAACTGATTAAGTCTAGTTTTAAGCCTCAAACATTGTTAAAAGGTGAATTCTTTTTGAAAGATGGTACGGTGTGCAGAAATATTGGGTTTCTCCATAAGGGTCTTGTAAGATATTTTGTACTTAAAGATGGTGAAGAATCTACATTTGAGTTTACAAGTGAAGGTGAGTTCATTGGGGACTATCAAAGTTTTCGAAATGCTTCTTTATCAGTTCAGAATATTCAAGCTATTGAAGATTGTAAGATGCTTATAATTGATTATCCAAGTATTCAAAAAATTTATAACACGACTAAGAATGGTAATCTAATTGGTCGCCAGATAATTTCGCATCGATTTGAAATTATGGTGAATCAGATTCTGGAGGTTTATATGCAAAATCATGAAGATCGTTACAAAAGTTTTATCGACAAGTATTATGGATTGACGCAAAGAATTCCCCAGTATTTGATTGCCTCTTATGTTGGTGTTAAACCAGAGTCGCTAAGTCGAATTAGAAGAAGATTTGCTAAAAACATTTCTTAACTCAGGTTAACCAATTCTTGTTCGTGTTCTTTCTAAATTGCTATTGAATTGAAAATGCAATAGGCAATGAACATTGAAAACAAACAACGCGTAAATAAATTCCTTCAAAAATGGGTTATAGCTAACGGAATAGGATATTTCGTAGGTGTCGTCAGTTCTATTATTTTGTCACATTTGGTGGTGAACATTTTCTATTCTAAAGAGACCAATTTAATCGTAGGTCTTTGTATAGGAGCGAGTGTTGGTTACGCACAATGGTTTATTTTAAAAGGAATGTTTAAATTAAGTAGCTTGTGGGGCCTGGTATGCACCGCTTGTTTAGGGATTCCTTTTATAGCTTTTGTAATAATGGATGAGTACGGATATAAATTTTCATCTTTCCATGAAGACTATGAATTTCTAAATCGCCTTCTTTTTGGTTTGCTCATCGGTCTGCTAATTGGATTACTGCAAATGCAATTTTTAAAACCTTATTTCAAAAAAGCAGCTTGGTGGATCGCTGCATGTTCTGTTGGATGGGGTATTTGCTTCTTATTATCTTCATTTCCAATGCCGTTTTCGCTGTTAGGTTTATTGGTAGGTGGGGTTTCATTGGGAATAGTAACGGGTTACACTATTGTCTGGATGAACAAATATTCAAATATAATTATGAGTTAGGAGTCTGATAATAAACTTCAGGGAAATCTAAAGTCTTTTTTTGTGATTCTAGGTGGTTCTGACCTCATTTCTCCTTTTCAATTCAATCTTCCTGTATATCCATCATTGTGAATCAAATTATTTATTAGAAGGAAGCCTGGAATTTTCGGAAGAAAGGGATCATCGGTGGTTGGTTGATACTTTTAGTTACGAAATTTTAAGATTTGAATGGTTGATACAGAAAAAATAGGATTAAAATATTTGAAAATGAGAAGGTAAAACTGATTGAAGATTATTGAATTAATAATATTGTAAATTGCAAAATACACATATTAACATTTTAAAATCCTATTCCCATGAAGCACTTTTCTCATCTCATTATTGGAACAGGTCAGGCCCTTGGTGTATTACTCGGGAAATTGATTCCGACGGAAACATCTATTGGAGTCATAGAAGCAAATAAAGTAGGAGGGAGTTGTGTAAATTACGGCTGTACTCCTACCAAGACGTTAGTAGCTTCTGCCAAGGCAGTGTATCAAGCCAAAAGAGGAGACTTTTACGGCTTTAGTATTGGAGATTTTCAGTTGGATTTTGATCAAATCCGAAAACGCATGAACAGCATTAGGAATGGTGGCAGCAATGGATTAACCACTTGGATGCAAAACTCACCTAATGTAGATTTGATACTAGGAAAGGCTGCCTTTATTGATGAAAATCAAATTGAAGTGAACGGCGAAATTTATACAGCAGACCACATATATATTAATGTTGGCACCAGGCCATCAGCACCTCCCATTCCTGGTCTGGGCAATGTTGATTGGCTCGATAGTGCCCGACTCCTGGAACTCGAGAAAGTTCCGGACCACCTTATTATTGTTGGAGGAGGATACATTGGAGTTGAGTTTGCACAGGTGTTTAGAAGGTTTGGCGCCAAGGTGAGTATCATTCAGCGATCAGGACAATTGATGCCTAGGGAAGATGAGGATGTCGCTACAGCCATATCAGAATTTTTAAGGGAAGAAGGGATTGACATTTATTGTAATTCAAATACCAAAAGGGTTACACAATCTGGCGATATGAAAATGGTAGAGATTGATCAGAAGGGTGAAATACTGCAATTGGAGGGAGATCAGGTTTTAGTGGCTGCAGGTAGAATTTCGAATGCAGACTCTTTGAATCTTGAGTGTACGGGAATAACTACAAATGACCGCGGATTTATAGAAGTAAATGAATACTGTGAGACTGGAGTCAAAGGTGTTTTTGCCGTTGGTGATGTCAATGGAAAAGGAGCGTTTACGCATACTTCGGTGAATGATGCAGAGATCGTTCTGGATAGAATTTTTGGAGGAGACAGAACACTTAACTCACGGGAAGTAATTTATGGATTGTTCACCGACCCGCCGCTTGGCAGGGTGGGAATGACGGAAAAAGAAGCACTGTTAAGTGGTCGAAAGGTATTAAAAGCAGTGAGACCCATGAGTAGAATAAGTCGCGCCAAGGAAATGGGAGAAACGAAAGGGTTTGCTAAATTGCTTGTAGACGCTAAAACGGATTTGATTCTCGGCGCCTCCATTTTAGGCGTTGGAGGTGACGAAATCATCAATATGTTTGCCACTATTATGCATTCTAAAATACCATGCAGGCATTATAGAAAGGTTGTCTTGGTTCATCCTACGGTTTCTGAATTGATGCCATGGATTCTAGATGGCATACAAGAAGTGAAAATGAACAACGAAGAATGACCTATTGGTAATTAGATCAAAAAAATCAAGAATAGTGCAATTGATACAAGGGTGAAATCTGAAGATTATGGTCGATCAATCATAAATTCAAGTTATTTCAACACCACTCCAGAATGCGACATGGTCTTTAATTTGATGCGCTGCTTCAGAAGGTTGTTTATAATACCATCCGGCATTAGAATTAATTTCCCCGGCAACTTCAATATCATAATAACTGGCCAATCCTTTCCATGGGCAGGTAGACATATGACTCGATTCCTTTAAATATTGGCTTTGTAATGACTCTGGGGGGAAGTAATGATTCCCTTCGATTTCAATGGTCTTATCACTTTGGGCCAATATTACACCATTCCATTTTGCTGTTTTCATAATTAGGGGATTCAGATTTACTACAAGATATTAATTATTTCCCACTTAGAGTTTTATAGAGAATCTCATGTACTTCTCTTTTTAGGTATTCTAAAATGATCCGGATCAAAAACATGTAATTCAGTTTTTTTCGAGAAAATAAATTACGAAATAATAAATAATAGCGACTTGATTCGAAAGTCAAATCGCCATTATTTATGCAAGTTGTTGGCAATATTTAGTGGACTTTAACTTGATTCCAAACCCCTGATTTAGCGGTTTCTTTAGCATATTCCAAAAATGATTTTGCTTTCCTGCCCAGAATTGGTTCAATATCATTCACTACCAGCTGATTATTTGGATTCGTTAAGACATGGCTAAATAGATACTCAATTAACCACACAACATCAGCAGGTATTTGCATTTGCTTCATCCCAATTATATACTGCTCTAGCGTGATGTCGTAAAAATTCAGATCTCTTTGACTGGTTTTTGAAATGATATTGACAATATCCTTAAAAGTGATTAATTCAGGACCGGTTACCTCAATAATTTCTCCGTTATAGCTGTCATCTAGTAAAACAGTTGCAGCAACTTCAGCAATATCATTGGTATCGACAAATGGAATCAATACATCAGACATTGGTAGTGCTACCTCTCCAGTTAGGATAGGTTCTAAAAAGAAGCTTTCACTCCAATTCTGGTTAAACCAAGAAGCTCTGACTATGGTATAATCCATGCCTGAATCCATTACAATTTTTTCACAGGCCTCTGCTTCGGTTTCTCCTTTTCCAGATAGCAGTACCATTTTTTTAACTCCCAACTCTTTTGCTAAATAGGTTAAACTTACTATGGCTTCTTTGGCTCCGGGAACTGCCAGGTCAGGATAGTAGCTAACGTACATTTTTTCAATGCCATGTAAGGTATCTACCCAAGTATCTTTATGATCCCAATCAAAACTGGGTGATGCATTCCTGGAACCGATTCGAGGTTCAATCCCTTTATTCTTTAATTGTTCTGCTACACGACGACCAGTTTTACCGGTTCCTCCAATGACTAAAATGTTTTCTGTTTTCATGTTTTCTGTTTTAAATTGATATTAATCAGGCTTCAAATTCTTGAATCTTTTTCAGTTTACTTTTGTTAATTAAGCCCTTGATAAGTCCAATAAACCAAGGAACACCATAACCGTTTTTGTGCAAATGATCTGCGCCGAAATGGTATATAGCTTTGTTACCCTTTACGCCATGACCATCAAGTAAACGATTATAAAAATTGAAAAGGCAACCAACCAGGATGATCTCTTGTAGATCTTCCTCAGTCCAACCTGCCTTAAATACCTCGTCAGCATCTTTTTGGCTCAGTTTACTGGCTGAAAGCGTCAATTTATTTAGAAATTCAAAGAGAGGTTTTTCATTATCTTTTACGGGTGCTGTTGTAATATCTTCTATTAGTGCGTCTACTGTTTTTGGAGAAACTCCGAAGTTTTCTGCTACCGCTACATGAGAACCATAACAAAAACTACATGCATTAAGACCAGAAACATAAGCTGCAAAAAGCTCTTTCTGAGCGTAGGTAAAATTTGATTTTCCGCGCATGATTTGCTGCGATGCTTTATCTAACGGACCTAACCTTTTTCGGTCGTTCCAAGTGATATCTGTAATATCGGATAACTCGTTTAAATGTTTAAAAAATGGCATAAGTGTTACTTTTTGTAATTAATTAAATTTTTAGTGCTGCTCGATTTTAATCAAGTCTTATTTTGAGTAGAGAATTCCGGTGATCAAAAACACAAAAGATGTTACTGATGATACTGTTCTTATCGTATGATACCGATTCCATTTGCTTTCATAATAGTTTCTGAAGTTTTTCAATTCAGATATACTGAGCTCTTTTAGATTTAATGCTTCTAATTCATTGTTTAGCGGAACATTTCCAAAGGCTGTTACGCCAAATGTTCCCATCAGATATATAGCTGCAGATGCTGCTATAAACCAAAACATTGGCTTGTAACTGTACTGTAAAATTGCGCTTAAAGAAAGTGTAATGATGCTTCCAAAGAATACTATAAAAAAGGCTGGGTTTAAGATTTCTCTATTGATGCTTTGCATGCTTTCCAAGTAAGTAAAGTCACCTACCTTTTTTGTTCCTAAAATGACCGAAACTGACCAGGCAAAGAAAAAGCCTGTAGAAAGGGCATTTAATAGAACCGTTATAAAAAGTACAAATGTTTTCATGCCCTTATTGATTTGGTTAAATGATTCCCGAAATACAATACAATGAAGTAATACTCAACTATTATGGTGTAAAACATAGGATCTCCAAAAAACGTTGAGTAACTACCTCCATATGGAATAATAAACACAGGAACCGTTATCAAGGCATCCAGTATAATAGCCACGGTAATGAAGGTAAGCGCCAATACGGACGGTTTTACATAACTTTTTTTGTAGAACAGATACGTTCCTATACAGGCGCTGGGAATAATGGCTAATGCCATAACTATATTAGATTGTTGCTCAGGATTTTTTAAAACAGGTACATAAAACGATAAGAGGTAAAAGCTTACACCCAGAATCCAGACTAAAATGGCGTATACAATGCTCAATAACTTGTTGCTAGTCATAATTTTTGATTTAGAATTATGATGCAAATCTATAGCCTTGTTAAAGCGGCTACTTATTCAAAAAGAATTATGATTTATTCGAAAAGAATTTTAGACCTGGCTCGGTCTGTAGCCAAACTTTTTTTCAAAAGCATTTGAGAAAGAACCCAGACTATCGTAACCAACTGCCCAAGCGGCTTCCTGAATTGTTTTACGCTCGTTTTTAATTAAGTTGTAGGCTTTTGTTAAACGTTCATTTTGTAAATACTTAAATACAGGAACACCAAACTGTGCCTTGAATTGAATTTTAAGTTTGTTGGTGTTGATTCCGATGCTATGAGCAAGTTCTGTTAATGACGGTGGATTTTCTAAATCGGATAGTAAAATTTCCTGGGCCAGATTTATTTTTTCAATTAGGGAAGTGTTTAGTTTTACATTTTGCAGTTTGGTAAGTTGTCCAAAATAGTGCGAAAGTAAAGCTGTTATATGACTTTTGTAGAACATCATTTTAATCTCACCTTGATAAGTATTGCTAAAGAATTGTTCCACTAATTGAAACATTTCCGGATTCATGTTGAAAACAGGCCCTTCTACAAAATGATCCTTTGGATGTATCAACTGGGACAAAAATTTTTCCAAAAACCGACCTTCACCGTTTGGTAATTTGTCAATGTTTCTGACGGTAGTTGCGATTACCAGGCATTGAAGGGGTTTCAATTTAGAGACTTGATGTTCAAATTCCACTTTATCATTAGCGTAAAATGATAAAACCATGCCTTTGGTGTGATGGAAATCTTTGCTCTTTCCATCAAATTTAACCGTAAGACCAACATCGCCTTGACCATAAAAAGCGATGGCAATTACAGGTTCATCAAAAAAACATGAATCGATTAAATGATTATTGGAAGAAGCTTCTTCTAATAAAATTGTATAATCATTTATGTCAATTATTTCACGATTCATTCCCTTTGTCTATCCTAATTAGATTGAATTACTGCGAAGATAAGTAATAGGACACTAAAACCTCGTCTAAGCATTATTTAGTGGCTTTTATGTTTTGTATCCTGAATCTTTTGGCGCATCAGGGAGAAGGGAGGCATGTAATAATCAGGTAAACAGCTATTAAAATTTGCAAGGTATTTCAACTTTAACGACCAAAGTTTTAAATGAATAATTTCCTAAAACCTGAATTGTATGCGACACGTTGGTATATTTAGTTTAATTGCATTATTATTTTTTGCCTGTACAGATGATGAAGAAATGGTTTCAATTGATGTGAAAGACAGCACCGAATATTTGGTGACTGTTAATATTAATTGGAATCCTACAGACTTTCCTACAAGCTATCCGTCGAATGCACATTTTTCCAGGCTGATTGGCTGGAGTCATGATGCTAACCAATCTTTTTTTAAGACGGGAACTTTTGCTTCAAATGGCATAAAAACCATGGCCGAAACCGGAGGTACATCGCCTCTTGAAGCGGAATTAAAGGAGTTAATTGAAGAAGGAAAAGGGAATAATTATTTTGTTGGAAGTAACTTGAGTTCAGGAACCGGAGAAATTGTTCTGAAAGTAGAAGTCACCGAGCAACATTCTTCCATCACATTGGCAACAATGATTGCCCCAAGTCCAGATTGGTACATAGCTGTTGTAGACATAAACTTGATGGAAAACAATTCTTTTGTCGATCAAAAAACGGTTGAGGCACATGTTTATGATGCCGGAACCGACAGTGGGACAACATATGCATCTGCAAATGATGTTACAAACCCTCAAATGCCCATTGCCTTATTTGTTGATGCGCCCGTCGGAAATGGTGTTCAGTTACATGCCTCCATTGCGACTGTTCGTTTCACAAAAATGTAATGCTTGGTCCGTGCTAAAAAATCAACTTACGAGACTTATTTGGAGGACTTCTTTGTAAAGACCTTTAAAAAAACAGTTGGGAAATCTCATTTTTCAAAAATAACTTTGCAATTGGTTTGAAAAGTCTGTACTCCCTTCGCTTGTATCAAAACTCACACCATTGTGTCAGTTTCTTAACAGCATTATCCACTTATTCTTAATAATTGCGAATATTTACTATATTAGTTGATTCGGTTAATCATCTAAAATCTTTGCACAATTAAATAAATGGAAACGATACCCAAAACAGGCATTGCGGGATTAAAGGAAAATTGGCGAAGTGATTTAATCGCGGCGGTGAGCGTTGCGCTCATTGCTTTGCCTCTTTCATTAGGGATTGCTTTGGCAGCTGGAGCACCTGCCATGTCTGGGATCTTTTCAGCAATTGTTGGAGGTCTGGTGACCACTCTTTATCGAGGTGGTCACGTATCAGTCAACGGACCCGCAAAAGGAGTTATTGGAGTCATACTTTACGGAATTGTAGTGATGGATGATGGATCGGGTCAGGCTTTTAATTATGTTTTAGCAGCAGTGGTAGTATCTGGCGCAATTCAAGCTGTATTAGGCTTATTAAAATTAGGTCGTTTAGCAGACATCTTCCACACATCAGTAATTCATGGGATATTAGCAGCCATAGGAATTATCATATTTGCAAAACAAATCCATGTTGCTATGGATACACATTCTGATAGCCCTAACATTATTCAAAATCTCATCGATGCTGTTACATATCTACCTCAGGCAAATCCTTTTGTTCTTATTATTTCTTTAACAGGATTACTGTTGTTATTGTTTCATTCCAAAATCAGTTACCGTTTTTTCCACCTTTTACCTGCCCCTATATGGGTTATTGCTCTTTCTATTCCATTTGTATATGCGTTCAACTTCTTTGATGAACAAACGCTTTCATTCGCTGGAAAAGCTTATGAAATAGGCCCGCATTTGTTGCTGGACATTCCCGATTCCATTAAGGATTCAATCATGCACCCCAATTTTGGTAAAATTAAGACACCTGAATTCTGGACTACTGTATTTTCCATGTTAATTATAACAAGTATTGAATCTTTGGCTATTGCTAAAGCAGTTGACAAAATAGATCCTTATAGGCGTAAGACAGATTTGAATAAAGATTTAACAGGTATTGGCATGAGTACAATGGTAGCAGGTTTTATTGGAGGATTGCCAATCATTGCGGTCATCATTCGAAGTACTGTAAACATTCATAATGGTGCGAAGACAAAGTGGTCTAATATGTATCAAGGTTTTTTATTACTTCTTTTTATCGTCGCCTTGAGTCCGATAATGAGACAGGTACCGTTGTGTGCTTTTGCTATTCTACTTGTATTTACAGGATTTAAATTGGCCTCTCCTTCAGTCTTTAAACAAGCTTATAATCATGGTACTGAGCAATTGGTTTTCTTTATTGGGACGATGGTTTTAACCCTCTATACTAATTTATTAGTTGGATTACTAGGTGGGTTGCTTTTGGTATTGATCACCCATATGCTATTGGCGAGATTGTCCATTCCTCAATTTTTTAAAATGGTTTATAAATCGCGTACAAAGTTATTGAAGCGTTCGGATGGAACTTTCGATTTGAAAGTTAGAGGTATTGCGAATTTTTTGGGCATTTTAAAAGTAGAGAAGATTATGACTCAAATTCCCTCTGGGGCAGATGTCAATATTGATTTATCAGAAACAAGAATGGTAGGAATGACCTATATGGATTATCTGGTAGAATATTTAAAGACACAAAGAGCTACAGGAGGTAAGGTTTTTATAACAGGGTTAGATTCACATGTTTCATCATCTACGTATAATAGAGCTTTAAAAATTAGTCTGACCACTTCTGATACGCGCTTATCCCAAAGGCAAAAACGATTGCGTAATTTAGCAACTGAGAAGGACTATCAATACACGAATCAAATCGATTGGAACACGATTTATCTAAAAAAATTCCACTTTTTCGAAATTCGACCTATTGAGCGCAAGTACAATTGTCTTAAAGGAACATTTAAAGATCTGAATGTGTCTTGGGAAATTGCGGATGTGACATTCAATGAAGGACAGGCGTTTACCGCTGAGACGTTTAATACGACACTAATGGTCTTAAATTTGAATAAAAAAATACCCGTTTTTACGATGGAAAAAGAAAGGGTATTAGAAAAATTATTTGATCGAGTGATAGCATTCACAGGCTATAAAGATATTGATTTTAAGATGTATCCAGATTTTTCTAATAAGTTCCTGCTTATGGGGAATAATGAATCTGAAATCCGATCATTTTTCACGGATGATATTATTCGCTTTTTTGAAAATCACCAGATTTATCATTTGGAAAGCAACGGAGAGGCGCTCATCATTTTTAACAAAATTAAATTAGCGCGAACTGATGAGACCATTGCGCTCATTGATTACGGTAAAGAATTGGCCACTCTTATTTATGATTAAAACCTATAACAGACCTTATTTTATTTAGGAGGGTCATAGTCCGTCCCAAACAATTCATTAGTTTCATCGTAATAAAACTTAATTACTTCTTCGTACACAACTCTTCCACTTGAAGTAAACTCAGAAAAACCAATTTTTTTGTTCGGGTCAGCAGGTAATTTTTCTGTAAGAGACGGAAGCGGCCAAATATCTTCATTGATAGATGACATCCGAATCTTAATATCATCTTTGGTAATATTCCAAACCATATAATCAGTTGCTAAAGAAACAGGGCCATCGTAGGTTAACTGTATTTCCTCCAATATTTTTGGTGCTGTATTAAAATCATTAAAAAAATGATAAGCTACGGCTAATCTTGGCTTCATGTCACTCATCACCTTTCCAAACATTGCTGGCGAAGTATGTACTTGTGTGGCAACGTTTAAAGCATCGAGAGGTGGCCACTCTTGATTCTGAACCAACAAAGAAGGTGGTGAAAAGCACTCATGAATTGCGATATCCGAATCCTGAGTATGTTCTATCCACCATTTATTTGGGTATGTGTCACTGCTGAATGCGAATTTTAGTCCGTTCCATTTAAGAATAAAACTAACCGGTCCGTCCACAGCATGAATTGCCGGTATCGTATATACCTGGACCCCATTTTCATCATAAATTAAATTATTCACCTTTTTGTAATCAAATTCTGTCACCTCTGCAGCAAATCCTGAAGTATTCACATTACCTTGTCTTGAGGCCCAATCCCAGGCATACATTTCTTTCATATGTTCAACGGCATATTTTGTGCCTAGTTTTTCTTCACTTCCGCTAGGCCCCCAGATTCTTAGTGGGACTTGCCGATTGGCGAGAACCCCGCCAATCCATATGGCATCAAGATCACCAAAATGATCAGCATGAAGATGTCCAATAAATACTTTATCAAGTAAATCGTAAGGAATTTCTTGTGCGCTCAGCCTTTCAGCCGACCCGGTACCTGCATCAAATATAAACTTATCCCCGTTGCCTAATTCTACAAGAAAGCTCGCGGCCGCTTGTTTAGGTCGAGCATTCGGCATGCCAGTACCTAAGGCGACAACCCGCATTTCATCCGGTCCAAGTTCTTCAGTTCCCGGGTAATATACATCTCGCGAGGGTTCCTTTTCGAGGGTTATTTCCTCAGAATTAAAGGCTAACATAGTGATCATTAACAAGGTTGATATGGAACCAATTGCGATTCCCAGATAAATTCCTTTCTTCATAATTCAAGATTTAATGAGTGAGTATTTATTCAATTGTACTACAATTTACAAAATTTCAGATATGAGAAATGGTTAACTGTTATTCAGAATGGTTTTTAATTTTTATTGAGTAAGCTTTTACAGGATTCACACTGACCAGCAAATTGAATTCTTCATCGGTAAAACCCTGCATTTTAAGTTCCTCATATAGTGTCTTGAAAATTGCTGTATACGGTTTGATTGTTTGTTTTTCTTTCTGTGGATCGAACCAGCCGGAATCATGGGAAATTAATATTCTGTCCAGGATTCCATTTCTTTTTGCAAATAGTATTTTAGCCAGGTGCTTTTCAATGTCCCACCCCAATCCGTCAAGACTTATCCAGCATCCCATTTCTGCAGCTTCTAGATAACGTTCATTATCTTCTTCAGTCTGCGCATGAACCCAGATAAAAGCCTGTGGAGAAACCCCCATTTCTTTGAGAATGGCCAGCTGTGGCCATAAACCAGCGGCTTCTCCGGTGTGGGAAGCAATAGTTAAGCCTGTTTTCATATGTGTAAGGGCCGCAGCCTTCACGAGTTTTTGATGCATGGGGTGCAAAGGGTCATTGGTGTCAATTCCAATCTTAATAAAACCGGGTTTGATCGCAGTATGATCAATCCCATTTTCAAATTCATCTATCCAGATTTGAGCAAGATCTTCTGCTGTCATTTGATGGGCAAAGGACGGAATGAATTTATTATTTCGAGCCCCATAAAGCCCCGTATTTGTAAGTATCCTCAACCCTGTTTTATGGGAGATCTTTTCAAGTAACACCACATCTCTTCCCAGGTAATTGGGTGTTGCATCAACAAAATAATCCACCCCGAATTCTTTTAGGTCATCCAAAGAAGGCAGAACCTCTTTTATGATCGAATCATGATTCCATGTATCTGGTTGAATACTGTCTGCTCCAATAAAATCGACCAGAATATGTTCGTGTGACAACCAGATCTGGTTCGAGTCCGGAGGGTGCATGGTATCTAAATCTTGTATCAATGGTTGTTTGTCAGATGATGTGCATCCGATCAGTATTGCTAATAGCCATAGAACACTCTGTGTTTTCAGGATACCTGCCACAGGCAGTACCCTTTCTCTGATAACGTAATTACTGTAGGTTGGAAATTGATTCTCACCAGCGAGTTTTTTACGGATTTTACGGAAGAAAGGGATCATGGAATGGGTTGTTGATGCTCCAAGGTACAAAATTTCAACTTTTGAGGGATTCATTGAACTTTCAAAGAAATTCACTAAATTTCGTATGCCGTTTTTATAACCGATGATGTGCTGTTATATTGATGACCAGCCTTTATGGAATGGGATAAATTTTTCATAAAAAGCGACTAAATTTAGAACATCATAAGAAATTTAAAAATGTATGAATCCAGACCAATCCAAAAAACCAGATCAAATTCAAAAAGATTTTACCAAAACATGGCGCTATAAGTTTGGACTTTTACTCTTTGTTATTGGAAATGTAGGTATTTTATTATCTGCAACAGTATTGCCTTTTTTAGGTGTGGGTGCCGGCGTTATAGGAGTGCTTGTGATAGGAGGCGAAGTTGTAAGCCTTTTAAGTATTGCCTTTCTGGGCAAGGAAGGATTTAAAGCTATTAAGAGCAAAGTTTTTGGCGCTGTAAAAGCCGGGTATACCGGTGCTATTAGTCAAACACGTTTTCGGATCGGGATAGGTCTTCTGGTTTTGTCTCTTCTCAATAATTACGTTTGGGCAGCTTATGCATGGGTTGCCTTTGAAAAGACAACCGTAGAAACACCATTTCCAGAAGTTTTTGGGCTTGATTTTCATGGTCAGGCAGATTTCGTATTCTGGGTATTTATTTTAGGCGAGGCATTTTTCCTCATTTCTATTTATATACTGGGAGCAGAATGGTGGGGACGTTTCCGGAACATTTTTGTTTGGCAGGGCGATCAAGACCAAGGCAGAATTTAGTAGAATGAAAGCGATGATTCAAAAATAAGAAGACCGATACAGACAACTAAGTTGCTATTTCCATCGTAAAGGTTGATTGAAATAACCTGAAGAGTTGGTGAATGCAACTACTGCGTTTAGATCTGAATGATCTAATTCAATGATCTGTTTGATCGCGAGTCTCTTATTCTCTGCCTTGTCGTAAAATGCCTTGCAGATAGAATAGCCCATGAAATAACCTACATCCTGTAATCCATATCTGGAATCCGCATTATAGAACCAGTTTGCGTATTCCGTATCAAAGGCCTCCCTTAAAAAATCTTGTTTAAGGTTTGATTCATTGGTCGCTCCAAATTGCATATAATGAGATTGTAGATTCCTTTTTGTGACGAGTTCTGTGATGAAGTCACAACTACCCTCATGTAATGCCTGGGAAAGAATGTTTGTACCCATATTCTTTTGTTGCGTATGTACATATTCGTGGACATTCATACTTACTATTTTTGCAGAATTTTGCGATTCAAAGAAAGGGATAAGCCAATCATGGCCATGAGACTTGAATTCTGAAATATTTACTTTCTTATCCGCCGCGGCAATTTCACATCCTATAAGAGACATGTCATCTTTTACTGTTCCTCCAGAGCGCATTCCACCTATGGTAAAATATATATTGGCAGGCTTTAATTCCGGATATAATTCTTTTAAAGTTTCAATAGACTGATTGATTTCTTTTTCACGAGATTTTACTGACAGGGTATTCATGCGAATGGATTCCCAGAAAAGAGGAAGGTCTTCGATCAACTGGACATAAAGTGTATCAGAATAATTTCGAAGTTTCATAAATTCATGAAGGCCTGCTGTACCTTTATCAATATACATTGAGTTGATCAGATCGAGTTTAGTAGTATAGTTGCTGACTTTTTTAATACTGTCATAAGCTACCCAAAAGCGATCTATATCTTCAGTATAAACATACTTTTTAGAAGATATTGATGTCGATTCGATACGTTTTGCTGAGTCTCCCTGGCACGATAGAAACGTCAAGAAAATCAAGATAATTAGGGGTCGATTCATAGATGGTTTTATAAAAAGACATGTATTTCATTTGATTGTTACAATCGGTATTTACCTGTTGTACCAAAAGGCTGTTGGGATGCGAAAATTCAATTTTTTTGAAAGTGAACAGAACCGTATCAAAGCCGCAACATCCGCAAAACATCACAAAAGAGATCTCTAAAAAGAGGTTTTCATGTCCCATTCAAAGCATAGCTTTTTGAGGAAACAATAGTTGTGTTCATATAAAGTTGATGCTCTTAGCTTGGCCGCAGAAAGCAAATGAGTATTCATAGATTCTTATTAGAATATTCGTTAAATTTGATGGTAGTCACTTTCACGGTTAGTACTTATCACTTTATTTAAAATAATTTTAGTTTGGATATGAGAAAAATGACACGTAAAGTATGCATTCTATTAATGTCTATGGCCTTTAGTGCCTCGCTATTGGCACAGGAATCAGACACTAAAAAAATGACGCTTATCACCAATGTGAAGGTGTGGGACGGAGTTAGTGATAAAGTAAAAGAAGCCGATGTATTGATTGAGGGAGGCAAAGTGTATAAAAACGAGTTACAATTGCCCTAAAAAAAAGACATTTTAATGAATATTATAACATGTACTGAATGGAACTGGACTTCATAGATAACATCAACGAATACGGAGAAAATGTTGTGAGATTATACAATTTTGATAAATCCCAAGCCATTAAATTCAGAGATTTAATACAGGATGTTATTGTTGATAAAAAGCAGAAACTGGTGTTGTCGCAAGTAAATTTTATCGAAACGCGTAATTGTAATTTAGTCCTCGGGCTGTTTAAAACCGATGAAGGCATCTTCAGTGTTGATGGAGAAACTTTTTATTGTGCGCTCACCCTGGAAGGGTATCAGCATATGTTGAATCTTCTGGAGCCATTCTGTAAGAAAGAAACGAAAGGCTATCAGTATCTATACGACCTTGATAATCCCACAGACTTTTTATTTGCCCCTGCGGGAACGCGCTAAGCAACCTTAGAATAAGAATCCTGCCTCCGGTATCTCATTCAAGGATTTCTAAATTTCACCATTCAATAGTCCTTGTTGGTATTGGATAGTCACACCTACCTTCTCAAATCTCAAATCCACAATCCACAATCCCCAATCTTCAATCTCCAATCCCCAATCCCCAATCTCCAACCCCTGCCTAATACCATCATTCACAATTCCTTAAATCAGTTTTATCTGTTTAAATTTTCACAAAAAATCCGTAAATTTATATAGTTGCTATGTATTTGCCGCTTTTATTCAATAATCTAAATACATATGAGATGAGTTATTCAAAACCAAAGTTCAAAGAAAAGTACGGTAATTTTATCAATGGAAAATTTGTAGAACCCGTTGGTGGTGCGTATTTTGATAACCCTTCACCAATTGACAATTCTCTGATCGCAAAATATCCGCGGTCCCAAAAAGAAGACGTAGACAATGCTGTAGCAGCTGCCAATGCGGCCAAAGATGCCTGGGGAAATACATCGGCGGCAGAAAGGGCCTCACTGCTCAATAAGGTAGCAGATATTATGGAAGCCAACCTCGAGGAATTTGCTGTAATGGAAACCTGCGACAATGGAAAACCCATCAGAGAAACGGTAAATGCTGATATTCCATTATCCATAGACCACTGGCGTTATTTTGCAGCCGTGATCAGGGCCGAAGAAGGTTCAGCAACAGAACTGGATGCCAATACCCTTTCAATGAACATCAAAGAGCCTCTTGGCGTAGTGGGGCAAATTATCCCCTGGAATTTCCCGATGCTGATGCTTTCTTGGAAATTACCACCAGCCCTGGCTGCCGGGAATTGTGTGGTTTTAAAACCAGCAGAACAAACCCCCTCAACAGCAACCTTGTTAATGGAAAAAATTGCCGACGTATTTCCTCCGGGTGTGATCAATATTGTACATGGATTTGGACCTGAAGCAGGGAAGCCTTTGGCGTCTCATTCAGGCGTTAATAAAGTGGCCTTTACCGGTGAAACCACCACGGGTCAGTTAATCATGCAATATGCCTCTAAAAACATCAATCCAGTCACCATGGAATTAGGGGGCAAGTCACCTAATATTTTCTTTAATTCTGTGATGGATGCCGATGATGCCTATTTAGACAAGGCCATTGAAGGTGCTGTGTTATTTGCCTTTAATCAGGGTGAAGTGTGTACCTGTCCGTCCAGGTTATTGGTACAGGAAGACATCTATGATGCTTTTATGGAAAAAGTCATCGCCAGAACCAAGGCTATTGTTCAGGTAAGCCCCTATGATGAGAGTTGTATGCTGGGTGCACAAGCCTCTAATGACCAGTACGAAAAGATTCTTTCTTATATGAACATAGGGAAAGAGGAAGGCGCTAAAGTACTTGCAGGTGGCGGTGCCGGTGAATTAGAAGGTGATCTGGCCAACGGATTCTATATTCAGCCCACTATTTTAGAAGGTCATAATAAGATGCGTATTTTTCAGGAAGAAATTTTTGGACCCGTTGTTGCGGTTACCAAATTTAAAGACGAAGCAGAAGCCATCGCCATCGCCAATGATACGCTTTACGGATTAGGCGCAGGTGTCTGGACCAGAGATGCCCATCAGTTATATCAAATTCCGAGAGCGATCAAAGCAGGTAGGGTCTGGGTGAATTGTTACCATGCCTATCCGGCCCACGCACCGTTTGGAGGCTATAAAAAATCAGGATTTGGTAGAGAGAATCATTTAATGATGATGAACCATTACCGTCAAACTAAAAACATGCTGATTTCTTATGATAAAAATAAATTAGGATTCTTTTAGAAAATAGAGATTAACCCATCAAAAAGACTGACTGCACGTCAGTTGGTCTTTTTGGTTTTGATACTTTTATTATGACCTCCCACCGGGTTGCCATTACAGAAAAAGCCATTGCCGTTTTACATCAGCTAAAAGCGAAGCATGGTAATTTGATCTTCCACCAAAGTGGCGGTTGTTGTGATGGGTCATCGCCCATGATTTTAGAAGAAGGCGATCTGTACCTGGACGACAGCGATATTTTGCTAGGGCAATTAGACGGTGTTAATTATTACATGAATCAAGACCAGTTTGACTACTGGAAACACACCCATTTAACCGTTGATATCACAGAAGGCAGAGGTTCCAGTTTTTCGCTTGAAATTCCGCTTGGGCTGCGATTTATTATTCATTCCAGACTGCTTACTGAGGAGGAACTTGCGGCGTTGAATAGCGAGGTATGAGTTTTTGAATTCTTCGTAGCGTTCAAAAATCTTCTTTTGCCTTGATCGATACATCAAGTTTGTATTACAGACCCTATCGTCACTTTATGTCGCTTTTTTACAATCATAAATGGTTGTAGGATAGTACCTTGCTATCATTAATTAAAATAGCTACGTATATAAATCAACCCTTAAAAAAGCATCCTATGATCAATGTTTCAGAAATTGCCCCCGATGTGTATCGAATTTCCGTATTTGTTAAAGAGTTTAATTTACAGTTTAATCATTTTCTGATTAAAGATGACGAGCCGATGCTCTATCATGCAGGCATGAGACAAATGTTTCCCGCGGTTCTGGAGGCGGTGAGTAAACTCATTGACCCCTCCAA
>NZ_JBPCUJ010000174.1:0-19442 GCF_051011215.1 Lutimonas sp. | reverse complement strand
TTGACTCAAGTTATCAATAACTAAGAACTAATCGAAAAACTTATTTAAGGAAAATGTCAGATCATCATCATCATAAAGAAACATTTATAACCAAGTATATTTTTAGCCAGGATCATAAAATGATCGCTAAGCAATACCTAATTACAGGTATGTTTATGGGGGTTATTGGAGTGTTTATGTCTATGTTGTTTCGTTTACAACTAGCGTATCCAGATCAAAGTTTTAGCATCATTGAAGCCTTTTTAGGAAAAGGTGGTGAAGGAGGGCAAATGACTCCTGATATGTATATGGGTCTTGTAACGATTCACGGAACTATCATGGTATTCTTCGTTCTAACGGCAGGATTGAGTGGTACTTTCAGTAACTTATTGATTCCCTTGCAGATTGGAGCGAGAGATATGGCTTCAGGATTTTTAAACATGATTTCTTACTGGTTGTTCTTTTTATCAAGTTTGATCATGTTCCTTTCAATATTTGTACATACAGGAATGGCATCTGCGGGATGGACAATTTATCCTCCGTTAAGTGCTTTGCCTCAGGCCATGTCTGGTTCAGGATTGGGTATGACCTTATGGTTAGTATCGATGGCAATATTTATTGCTTCTTCTCTAATGGGTTCATTGAACTATATCGTAACGGTATTGAATCTTCGCACGAAAGGGATGAAGATGACACGTTTGCCATTAACGATCTGGGCCTTTTTGGTGACAGCGGTGATTGGAGTAATTTCATTTCCTGTTTTATTATCAGCGGCATTGCTATTGATTTTCGACCGTAGTTTTGGTACTTCTTTTTACTTGTCTGATATTTTTATCCAAGGAGAGGTATTGCATTATAAAGGTGGATCACCAATTTTATTTGAACACTTATTCTGGTTCTTAGGACATCCGGAAGTATATATTATCTTATTACCGGCTTTGGGAATTACTTCTGAAGTGATTTCAACCAATGCGAGAAAGCCGATTTTCGGATATAGAGCCATGATTGGTTCTATTATGGCAATTGCATTTTTGTCAACGATTGTTTGGGGACACCACATGTTCGTAACAGGAATGAATCCTTTCTTAGGATCCGTATTTACGTTTACAACCTTGTTGATTGCGATTCCATCAGCGGTAAAGGCTTTTAATTATATTACCACACTTTGGAAAGGTAATTTACAGTTGAATCCGGCGATGTTGTTTTCAATTGGAATGGTTTCAACTTTTATCACTGGAGGTTTAACCGGATTGATTTTGGGAGATAGTGCACTTGATATCAATGTACACGATACGATGTTTGTGGTGGCTCACTTCCACCTGGTAATGGGTATCTCAGCATTGTTCGGGATGTTTGCCGGTGTATACCATTGGTTTCCTAAAATGTATGGTAAAATGATGAATAAGGATATGGGTTATTTACATTTTTGGATCACTACGATCTCAGCATATGGGGTGTTTTTCCCAATGCATTTTATTGGATTAGCAGGACTTCCAAGAAGGTATTATAGCAATTCAGCATTCCCGATGTTTGAAGATTTATTACATATTAATAAGGTAATTACTGTTTTCGCTCTAATAGGTGGATTGGCTCAGTTGATTTTCTTAGCAAACTTCTTTTTCAGTATCGGAAAAGGTAAAAAAGCGAGTCAGAATCCTTGGAAAGGGAATAGCTTAGAATGGACAACTCCCGTAGAACATATGCATGGTAACTGGCCAGGTGAGATTCCTGAAGTTCACAGATGGGCATATGATTACAGTAAGACCGATGAAAACGGCGAACTTTGGGGAGGACAAGATTTTACGCCGCAAACGATACCAATTCGTGAGGGCGAAGAAGAATTTTAACAGCTACTACTAATTAAAAAATCATTTTTAGAACCTCAATTTTATTGAGGTTTTTTTTTACCTTTAATTCAAATAATTCATTGATATGTTAAAGAAAATCGGGTATTTTATTTTAGTACTGCTTCTGTTGATAGGTGTGGGTTCTTTTGTTTTTATAAAGAACAACCGACCAGTGTATCAAGGCAGTTTAGATATGGTTTCCTTAACAGATAAAGTCACTGTCTATTTTGATGAACATGGAGTTCCGCATATTTTCGCTGATAATGAGTTAGATGCTTACAGAGCTTTGGGTTATGTACATGCCCAGGACAGGTTGTGGCAGATGGAACTGATCAGAAGGATTGCTGCCGGTAGATTGTCTGAAATATTTGGTAAGGATCTGGTCAAAACCGATCAGTTTTTTCGAGGCCTGGGGATCGATGCAGCTGCGGATCAAACCATTGCTAAACTTGACAAGAACGGGCAACCCTATTTACTGGCAGCCGCTTATTTAGAGGGGGTCAACCATTTTATGGATGAGGGCACAACACCCATTGAGTTTAAGTTAATAGGGGTTGATAAAGAACATTATACCTTAAAGGATATTTACAACGTATACGGGTATATGAGTTTCAGTTTTGCACAGGCACATAAAACAGACCTGTTTCTAACTGAATTAAGTAATTTATTGGATAGGAAGTATCTGTTAGATTTAGATATTGATATCAGCCCTAAGACGACGCTTATCAAAAATTCAAGAGGAATGAAAAGAATGGCGTCTAACATGGGGACTCAGGTTTCAGAATTTATGGATGATTTACCGGTTCCTCCTTTTATTGGTAGTAATAGCTGGGTCATAGGACCACAAAGAACCAAAAACGGCAAGGTCATTTTTGCCAATGATCCGCATATAGGATTTTCTCAGCCCTCTGTGTGGTATCAGGCTCATTTAATTACGCCCGAAAGGGAAATGTATGGATTCAACCTGGCATTGAGCCCTTTCCCTTTGTTAGGTCATAATTATGACTATGCATATGGACTTACCATGTTAGAAAATGATGACATAGATTTTTATGCTGAGCCAGCTGATCAGAAATATACGATGCGCAAAGAAGTGATCAAAGTAAAGAATGAGGATGATGTCAGCTTTGAAGTTAAAACAGGCGTTCACGGTCCTGTAATGAATGATCTTTTGGATCAGATTGATATGGAAGAATCAATTACCATGGATTGGATTTATACCAAATTCGAGAATGAAATGTTAGAGGCTTCTTATCACTTGTCGCATTCCAGTTCATTGCAGGAGTTTAAGGATGGGGTAGGTAAAATTGTGGCACCCGGACTGAATATCATGTATGGCGATGCCAGAGGAAACATTGCCTGGTTCGCAGCAGCAAAATTGTATGAACGCGCAGAAGGCGTGCATTCTAAATTTATAATGGATGGAGCCAATGGTCTGGATGATCAATACACGTATATTGATTTTGAAAACAATCCACATGCCATTAATCCATCATGGCATTATGTATATTCTGCCAATAACCAACCGGAAGAAGTGAACGGAAAATTATACCCTGGCTATTATTTACCGGAGGATCGAGCTAAAAGAATTGTAGAGGTCATTGAGGGATCAGAGAAAGTGAGCATGGAGGATGTAGAGTTGATGATCAACGATGTTGAATCAGCAGTTACACCGGATATAGTAAAAATCATGTTGTCCAATATTTCTAAGGTGAATCTGAATGAAAAAGAAAAAGAGGCGATTGAAATTCTTAAGGACTGGGATGGTGATTATTCAAAAGAAAAGATTGCACCAACCATCTATTTCAAATTTATATACCTGTTTTTGAAAAACACCTTTGAAGATGAGATGGGAGAAGAGCTCTTCGAACAATTTTTGCAGACACATTTATACAAAAGACAGATCGCCAAACAAATGAAATGGAACAGGTCCGTGTGGTGGGATGATGTCAAAACAAAAGAGGTAAAAGAACTGAAGGATGAAATTATTACAAGGTCCTTTCACCAGGCGATGTCGGAATTAGAAGTTCAGTTTGGAGGAGATATTGATGATTGGATATGGTCTGAAGCTTTGCAGGTAACACACAAACATGCCTTTGACAAAAATGGTACATTGAGAAGCTTTTTTAATGTTGGACCATTTACTACTGATGGTGGCATTGAAGTAATCAACAACCAGTTATTTAAATTAAGTCCAACGGGAAATTACGAAGTGATTGCGGGGCCATCGACAAGAAGAGTTATTGATTTTTCTGACATCGAAAATGCCAAAGCGATATTACCGACCGGACAGTCCGGAAATGTTTTTAGCAAGCATTATAAGGACCAGGCTGAAAAATACCTAAAGGGTGATTTCGTGAAGATGATGCTGAATAAAAAAGAGATCAAGGCTTCGAAAGATGTACTGGTATTACTTCCAAAAAAGGATAGCATTCCATAGACCTTTTTGAGGTTTTATTGAAAAAGATCAGAAGAAAGGTAGCGATCACCCCTGTCACAAATAATACAAACGATCACCCCTTTGTCAATTTGCCTGGCAATTTTCAAGGCAGTTGCTACAGATCCTCCACTACTCATTCCGGAGAAAACACCCTCATCTTTGGCAAGTTTAATGCTCATTGCGCGGGCCTCTTTTTCACTGACCTCAATAATTCGATCCACCTTTGATCTGTCGAAAATTTTCGGCAAATACTCCTCCGGCCATTTTCTTATTCCCGGAATTTTCGAATTGTCTGTTGGCTGTGCTCCGACGATCTGAATGTCAGGGTTCATTTCTTTAAGATAGGTAGATACGCCCATAATGGTGCCTGTTGTTCCCATGGCAGAAACAAAATGGGTGACCTCATGATCAGTATCTCTCCAGATTTCCGGACCGGTTGTTTTATAATGAGCCTTCCAATTGTCGTTATTAGCAAACTGATTTAACATGGTATAACCCTCTTCGCGAACTTTTCTGTCTGCATAATCTCTGGAACCTTCGATGCCTTCTGTGGCTGAAGTAAGTGTTACTTTGGCTCCATAGGCTCTCATGGTTTGAACTCTTTCTTTGGTAGAATTCTCGGGCATGACCAATTCAATGTTCAACTTGTAAACACCGGCAATCATGGCCAGTGCAATTCCTGTATTCCCACTGGTAGCTTCTATTAATTTGCTGTTTTGGTCAATCTCTTTGCGTTCCAGAGCAGATTTGATCATATTATAGGCAGGTCTGTCTTTTACACTTCCTCCAGGATTATGACCTTCTAATTTGAATAACAGGCGGACATCTTTTTTGTCCACTAAAGTTCTGGAAGTTATAAGGGGCGTATTTCCTATCAAATCGAGGATTTCCTTAGTTTGCATGATCAGTCTTTTTTTTGAGTTTTGTATCGGTTCTCTGGTAGACGACCGAATCTGCCGGTACAGAATTTGTCAACCATACATTTCCACCAATGGTGCAATTTTTTCCAATCACAGTATCACCACCAAGTATGGTGGCTCCTGCATATATTGTGACATTATCTTCTACGGTCGGATGTCTTTTTTGGTTTTGCATCTCTTTAGAAACCTGCAGGGCTCCTAAGGTAACCCCCTGGTAAATCTTTACCTTATTTTTTATAACCGTGCTTTCTCCGATAACGACACCCGTACCGTGATCAATAAAAAACGGAGAACCAATAACGGCTCCGGGATGAATGTCAATTCCTGTTAAACGATGGGCATATTCACTCATCATTCTTGGAATAAGAGGCATCTCATTTTGATGCAGGGCATGACTGATTCTATAGACAGCGATGGCAAAAAAACCAGGGTAGGCCAGGATCACTTCTTCCACACTTTTGGCTGCGGGATCATGCAGATAGATGCATTTGGCATCTTGATTGAGTTGCTTTAACAGGTCAGGTAGCTCGATTAGAAACTTTTTCCAAATAGTTTCAAAGGAAAGCGCATGATCATCCTCGATCATCGCAGCAATATCCTTAAAGGAATCGGCAAGGGCATCAATATTTTGAGACACAGAAATCTTAGCGTCAAAAAGAATATGGAACAGGTCATTGGTAAAATTTTCTGTGCCAGATTTTAATCTAAAATCAACCAAATGATTCTGTTTGTTGTTTCTAATACTTTGTATGATTCTATCTATTGACATAATCGTTATTATTTCTTTTACTTAGGGTCTAGAGACGTATGTTTAGTATGATAATTACAATTGTATCTGTTTTAGATCTTTTTATAAACTTCTTGAAATGGGATTCTAAACCGATCGCCATAGACACCTTCCGGTTTTCTGATTCCGCAACTGATGACCATATTGATTTCTGCGCCGAAAGGCAATTTGAGCAGACGTTTTATCCTAAGAGAGTCAATTCCTTCCATGGGGCATGTGTCGTAGTTGATGTTCGCCATGGCCAGCATAAACGTCTGAGCCGCCAATCCTGCACTTTTATGTGCCACAATGCGCATATCACTATTGCGGGCCTGTCTGTAGATGGGTCTAAACAATCCAATCAGCCAGTAAAAGGCATATTTTAAATAACCAAAAAGCCCGAAAAAATCAGCATAACTAACAGGAATAATCGTTTTATAATAAGTAAAGGCAAATTTAGCGCGTTTTGAGCGCTGTTTTTTGGGAACATCTCCAAAGACTTTATGTAAATAGGTCTCATGTGCCTTTACTCTTTTTCTCCAAAGATCTTTTCTCACCACAACCACTACCATTTGTTCGGCTGTTTTTGCCGCATTTTGATCAAAACAAAAGGGAGAAATCTTTGCGAGAGTATCTTTGGAAGTTATGTGATAGAACTCCCATAATTGCATGTTACTGCTATTGGGAGCCAATACTGCCAGTTCAAGACATTCCTTCACCTTTTCAGCATCAATTGGCTGGTCAGGGTCATATTTTCTAACGGACCTTCTTCTTTTCACCGCTTCAGTAAATTCCATGCTTTTTGATTTTCATTTAGCACAGCATAATCATATATGCTTATAACTGCGGCCTTAAAGATACTTAAATGATCGTAGATTGACCCAGAGAAATATTCTCCATGTGATAGAGTATGTTTTTCTTATCGATGATGTACTCGGATATAAATTCCCCTACCGTAGAGGTATGGGCAAACTTTTTGGTAGCATTGATATCCGGCGTCGTGATATGGTGTTCTATTGATTTCTCAACCGCATTTTTGATGGCATCCGATTCTTCGTACAGTTTAAAGTGTTCCAGTAACAAGGCTGCTGATAAGATCGTTGCAAGCGGGTTGGCTAAATTTTTCCCCTTCATTGAAGGGAAGGAACCGTGAATGGGTTCAAATAGAACCGAATTATTCCCTATGGAAGTCGATGCCAACAAACCAATGGACCCGGAAATGACACTGGCTTCGTCAGAGAGAATATCTCCAAACATGTTATCTGTTAAAATAACATCAAACTGCCTGGGGTTTACGATTATTTTCATGGCCGCATTATCCACATACAGATAATCAACCACAACTTCTGGATATTGTTTGGCAAGCTGTTTTACCCGCTTTCTCCATAATCTGGAGGTCTCAAGTACATTGGCTTTATCAACTAACGTAAGTTTTTTTCGTCGGGATTTGGCAGATTTAAATGCCATATGGGCAACACGATCAATTTCTGTGACACTGTAATTACAGGTGTCAGAGGCAAAAGTCCCGTCAGAACTGGTGTTTTTATCTCCGTAATAGATACCGCCCGTCAATTCTCGAAAAATAATAAAATCAGTATTCTTTATTACTTTTTCTTTGATAGGAGACTTATGCACCAAAGGTTCGAAAACTTTTAACGGTCTTATATTGGCATACAATCCCAGTTCTTTTCGAAGCTTCAATAATCCCTGTTCAGGCCTGATCTTTACATCACCATTGTTTTCAAACTTTGGATCACCAATCGCTCCAAACAAAATGGCATCTGAGTTTTTGCAAAGTTCAAGGGTTTCATCAGGTAGTGGCACACCTTTCGCACTTAAGGCGCTCCCACCCACAAGTCCATGTGTGAATGTAAATTTATGCTTGAATTTCTTCTCAATGGCCTTAAGTACCTTAACACCTTGTTCGCAGACTTCCGGTCCTATGCCATCGCCTGCCAATACAGCTATGTTTAACTTCATCTCAAAAGAATTAGGAGGCTATTTTATCATTTTTCCTCCTAACAAATTTAATGATTCTTTCAATATCATTGTCGCCTACTTCCTTCATTTTGTCAGCTGTCTTTAAAAACTCAGGATAAACTTGATCAAGTTCTATTTTTGTAAGGTCAAATCCTATTTTTTTTGCTCTGTACGCCAAAGCTGCTCTACCGCTTCGGGCAGTCAACACAATGGAAGATTCATTCACACCCACATCAGCAGGGTTCATGATCTCATATGTTTCACGATTTTTTATAACCCCATCCTGGTGAATTCCGGAACTATGAGCAAAAGCATTTTCACCTACAACAGCTTTGTTAGGCTGCACTAAAATACCCATATGATGCTGTACCATTTGAGAGGTATTATACAAAAGCTGGGTATTGATATTGGTATCAAGATTCAAGTATGGATGTTGTTTTAAAACCATCACGACTTCTTCTAAAGCAGTATTTCCTGCCCGTTCTCCAATTCCGTTAATCGTACATTCTATTTGTCTTGCGCCATTTTGAACACCTGCAATTGAATTTGCGGTTGCCAAGCCAAGGTCGTTGTGACAATGACAGGATAAAACTACATTCTCTATTCCTTTTACGTTTTCTTTCAAATACTTCATTTTGGCACCATATTCTTCAGGCAAGCAATAGCCCGTTGTGTCAGGAATATTTAAAACGGTGGCACCTGCCTTAATAACTTCCTCGCATATTTTAGCAAGAAAGGCATTGTCTGTTCTCCCGGCATCTTCTGCGTAAAACTCAATATCCTCAACATATGTTTTCGCATATTTTACCGCATCCTTAGCACGTTCAATGATTTTTTCAGGTGTGGAATTAAATTTGAATTTAATATGAGATTCAGAAGTACCAATGCCAGTATGAATACGAGGTTTAACGGCGTATTTTAAAGCTTCTCCAGCGGCATCAATGTCTTTTTTATTGGCTCTGGTCAATCCGCAAACTGTGGCATTCTTTACCAATTTGGCAATTTCCACTACCGAATTAAAATCTCCCGGACTCGAAATCGGAAAACCAGCTTCAATAATATCGACACCCAGTTCATCCAGACGCTCTGCAATTATTAATTTTTCTGGTGTATTTAACTTACAACCAGGCACTTGCTCGCCGTCTCTAAGAGTTGTGTCGAATATTTGGACTTGATTTTTGCTCATTATTAAATATTTTTTATCACTTTTGAATAATCAAAATTAAATGGAAATCAGCAAACTTGAGGGTTTCCTTTTAAATGTTTACTACATTCAGATTATTTGAAGAACTTATAAACACCTAACAATAAGTTAGTTAAAGGTATATTATTACGATGTCTATGGAAAAAACTGATGCTCTTTTTTTATTGGTGAAATCGTTGACCAAGTCTGAAAAAAGACAGTTTAAATTGTATGCCGGGAGACTGGGTGGAAATTCTGAAAAGAATTTTATCGCCTTGTTCTCTATTTTAGATAAACTGGAAGTATTTGATGAAAAGCAGATTCTTGCCAAGACCAATATAAAAAAGCAACAACTTTCAAATTCCAAAGCACACCTTTACCGACAAATATTGGTGAGTCTAAAATTAAATCCCATCCACAGAAATGCTAAAATGCAGGTGAGGGAGCAGTTAGATTTTGCAACCATACTCTATAATAAAGGGCTTCATAAACAGAGTCTTAAAGTATTGGATAAGGCGAAAACCATTGCCTTGTCAAATGAGGACAGTAACCTGGCTTTTAGTATCGTAGAGTTGGAGAAAGCGGTAGAATCTCAGTATATCACCCGGAGTTTGAGTAGCCGGGCCGATGATCTTATTTCACAGTCCAAGGATCTCGGTGAAAAGACATTAATGCTCAGTAAATTATCAAACTTGTCCTTGCAATTGTACAGCATGCTCCTGAAAAAGGGTTATGTAAGTAATGATAAAGATTTTGACGAGATTCAAACATTTTTTAAGGGAGCGCTCCCTGCCTATGATTTAAAAAGCCTGGGTATTATTGAGAGACTCTATTTGTACAAAGCCTATTTATGGTATAGTTTTATTGTGCAGGATTTTGTCGGTACTTACAGATACGCTCAAAAATGGGTAGATATTTTTTATTACAATCCTCAGATGAAAAAAACCAACCCGGTTTTTTATCTGAAAGGAATCAATTATTTATTGGAGTCGTTATTTTTAATTCAGCACTTGACGAGATTCAGATCTACTTTGAATTTTTTTGAAGAGGAGCTGAACAATCAGAATTTCTTGTTAAATGAGAATACAGAATCACTGGCTTTTCTATACTTGTATCTGAATAAGATCAATCTGTATTTTTTAGAGGGGAATTTTAATTTAGGTCTTGGAATGATTCCTGAGGTTTTAGATGAAATCGAGAATCACCGATCAAAAATTGATGATCACCATGTAATGGTATTCTATTATAAGTTTGCCAGCCTTCATTTTGGGGCTTCTCAATATGAAAAATGTATTTTTTATTTAGAAAAAATAATCAAGAATAAACAGTTGGGGATGAGAGAAGACCTCATGTGTTTTACCAGAATTTTAAATCTTGTCGCACATTATGAAGCAGGAATGGATCAGAATTTGGAGGTGTTGATCAAATCTACCTATAAATTTTTGATGAAGATGAATGAGTTGCATTTGGTGCAGCAAAAGTTTATCAGTTTTTTGAGGAATCTGAGTAATATTTACCCTCATGAATTAAAAAATGCTTTCAAGGAATTGCACCGTGAATTAAAGGTTTTTGAGAACCATCCTTATGAAAAACGATCTTTTATGTACTTAGATATTATCTCCTGGCTGGAGAGTAAAATAGACAATGTTTCAGTAGAATCGATTATAAAGAGAAAATCCAAAGAAGTTTATAAATAATTTATGTAGTTTTGAAGTTGTAAAAGCAGTATGATGAGTCAACGAACAATTATAGTCACTTTAATTATTATCAGTTCAATCGGAGAGGATTAGGAAGCGCTATTGTTATAAAGTTATATGAACCTTCCTTATGGAAGGTTTTTTTTTTGTTAAACCTTGTAAATTAGATAGGTTAAGTAAATGATAATCAAGGTTTAATGTCATTTGTTGAGCAATTGGATGTTGTAATAAAACGAATAAGAAAACATGAAACAGGAACAGGCTTTTTATTTTTGATAATTATTTAAAGAATAGTAGATTTTAATAAAAGAATAACAAACCAAGTAAATATACCCTAGTAAATTAATGAAGCCTCTAAATAAGCACAGCCAAAGATTGACACAGGATGCAACACAACCAGCCGCTCAGGCCATGTTGTATGCAGTGGGATTGAATGATGATGACATGCAGAAACCACAGGTAGGTATTGCAAGTACGGGTTATGATGGCAATCCATGTAACATGCATTTGAACAATTTGGCGGCCGGAATCAAAGAAGAAGTCAATAAGATAGATCAGGTAGGGCTCATCTTTAATACCATAGGAGTGAGTGATGGTATTTCAATGGGGACCAGTGGAATGAATTATTCCTTACCATCCAGAGATATTATTGCAGATTCCATAGAAGTCGTGATGAATGCTCAGAGTTATGATGCCTTAGTGTCTGTTGTAGGATGTGATAAAAACATGCCTGGAGCGATTATGGCTATGCTGCGATTGAACAGACCTTCGTTGATGGTCTATGGAGGAACGATAGCATCCGGTAATTATAAAGGACGTAAGTTAAATATAGTTTCAGCATTTGAGGCCTTGGGGCAAAAGATATCAGGAGAAATTACTGAGGAAGAATACAAGGAAATTATTAAAAGTTCCATCCCGGGTGCAGGAGCCTGTGGAGGTATGTATACGGCCAACACCATGGCTTCGTCAATCGAGGCAATGGGTTTTGCTTTGCCTTATAATTCTTCAATACCGGCAGAGAACCCTCACAAAGAAAGTGAAAGCACCAGAATTGCTGCGGCAATTAAGAACTTGTTAGAATTAGATTTAAAGCCGTTAGACATAATTACGAAGAAATCATTGGAAAATGCTGTGGCTTTGGTAAATGCCTTAGGTGGATCAACCAATGCGGTATTGCATTATTTAGCCATTGCGCATGCAGCCGGTATAGAATTTACCTTGGACGATTTTCAGAGGGTAAGTGACAGGACACCGCTGATTGCAGATCTTAAGCCTAGTGGAGAATACCTGATGGAAGATGTACATGGAGTTGGTGGAACACCAGCTGTGATGAAATATTTGTTGGATGAAGGGTTTCTTCATGGTGATTGCATGACAGTCACAGGAAAAACCTTGGCTGAAAATCTAAAAGATGTGAAACCTTTAAGTTTTGAAAAGGAACAACAGGTGATTCATTCTGCCGATCAACCTTTAAAGTCCTCCGGAAATTTGCAGATTCTTTTTGGGAATCTTGCAGCAGAAGGTGGTGTTGCTAAGATCAGTGGAAAAGAAGGTAATTTGTTTAAAGGAAAGGCAGTCGTTTTTGACGGTGAACAAGAAGCCAATGATGGTATCGGGGCAGGAAAAGTCTCTGAAGGAGATGTGGTCGTCATACGTTACGTCGGGCCAAGAGGAGGTCCTGGAATGCCTGAGATGCTAAAACCAACTTCTATGATTATGGGAGCAGGTTTAGGAAAAACAGTTGCGCTGATCACCGATGGAAGATTCTCTGGAGGAACTCACGGATTTGTAGTGGGGCATATAACGCCGGAGGCGCAATCAGGAGGCCTGATTGGCTTGTTGAAGGATGGAGATCTGATTACAATAGACGCAGAAAACAACAGGATTGATGCCGCTATCAGCGAAGCAGAAATTGCTGAAAGGAAATTATCCTGGACAGCTCCTGAACCCAAACATAAAAAGGGGATATTATATAAATATGCAAACATGGTGTCTTCTGCATCAGAAGGTTGCGTAACGGATAAGTTTTAAAGAATAGAAATTAAAAAATTGTTATTTATGGAAACAATAACAAAATCTACACAGAAAGTGACTGATAAAAAAAGTGTTAAAATAAGTGGTGCTGAGGCAATTGTAAGGTGTTTGTTAGAAGAAGACGTACACCTTATGTATGGATATCCCGGAGGAGCCATTATGCCGGTGTACGATGAACTGTACAAATATGAAAAACAGCTGCATCACGTATTAACAAGACATGAGCAAGGTGCGATCCATGCTGCTCAGGGCTTTGCACGTGTTACAGATAAGGTAGGGGTTGCGATTGCTACCTCTGGGCCCGGAGCTACCAATTTAATCACTGGAATCGCTGATGCCCAGATTGACTCTACTCCATTGGTGTGTATCACAGGACAGGTTGGCTCTCATTTGCTGGGAAGCGATGCCTTTCAGGAAACTGACATTATCAGTATTTCTACCCCGGTAACCAAATGGAATTACCAGATTACAAAAGCATCGGAGATTCCTGAAGTTTTTGCCAAGGCATTTTACATTGCTAAATCCGGAAGACCAGGACCGGTATTAATTGATGTTACAAAAGATGCGCAGTTTGGAGAATTGGACTTTAGTTATGAGCCATGCAATCAGGTGAGAAGTTACAGTCCTGTTCCAGAAACCGATCCGGCGCAATTAGAAGCGGCAGCGAAACTAATTAATTCGGCTAAAAAGCCTTTTATTGTATGGGGACAGGGATTGACCCTTGGAAATGCAGAACAAGAATTTAAAGATTTTATAGAAAAAGCAGGTATACCATCGGCCTCTACTTTATTAGGTTTGTCAGCCTTGCCTTCAGATCATGATTTACACGTAGGTATGGTGGGTATGCACGGAAATTATGCCCCAAATAAGCTTACGAATGAATGTGATCTCTTTCTGGCAATAGGCATGCGTTTTGATGACCGGGTTACCGGGAATCTGGAAACTTATGCCAAACAGGCAAAAGTGATTCATTTTGAAATAGATCCGGCGGAAGTTGATAAAAATGTGAAAGCAGATGTTCCGGTTTTAGGAAATGTAAAAGATACCTTGGCCGCTATTTTACCGATGATTGAAAAGAGAGAGCACAAAGCCTGGATGCAGGAATTTCACGATTTATATGACATAGAATATAAGGAAGTGATTGATGGACAGATCAATGTTTCATCTGAGGGACTTACCATGGCGGAAACCATGATGGTGTTAAACAAAACGACCAAAGGTGATGCGGTCATTGTGTCTGATGTAGGGCAGCATCAAATGGTAGCAAGTCGTTACAGTAAGTTCAACCAAGGACGAAGTAAAGTAACTTCAGGAGGTTTGGGAACCATGGGGTTCGCTTTACCTGCTGCGATTGGTGCTAAAATGGGAGCCCCTGAAAGAGAGGTTGTTGCCATTATGGGAGACGGAGGTTTTCAAATGAACATTCAGGAACTCGGAACGATATTACAGACAAAGGCGCCCGTAAAAATTGTTGTTCTAAACAACCAGTTTTTGGGAATGGTGAGGCAATGGCAGGAATTGTTTTTCGACGGCCGATATGCTTCAACAGTAATGGTCAACCCAGATTTTATTAAGATTGCCGAAGGGTATGGAATTAAAGCCAGACAGGTTTCCAAAAGAGGAGATTTAGCCGATGCGGTGGAGGAGATGATCGCTTCAAAAGAATCCTATTTTCTGGAAGTGGTTGTGGAAATGGAAGAAAATGTATTTCCTATGATTCCTACTGGTTCAAGTGTTTCTGATATCAGATTAAAATAAAAACAATGAAAAAAATTAAATATACCATATCAATTTATTCTGAAAACAATCTGGGATTGTTGAATAGGATAGCAACTATATTCTTAAAAAGACATATCAATGTGGAGAGCCTGACAGTATCCGGTTCCGAGATTGAGAATGTTTCAAGGTTTATTATTGTAGTTCAGATAACAGAAGAACAAGTCAAAAAGATTATAGGTCAGATTGAAAAACAGGTAGAGGTGATCAAGGCCTATTACCACACCAACGAAGAATGTATTTTTTTACAATCGGCATTGTTTAAAATAAAATCAAACTTGTTGTTTGAAGAAAGACAGATACAAAATATTATCAAAAACAGTAACGCCCAAATCGTTACTGTTTCCCCCGAGTTTTTTGTTATCGAGAAATCTGGAAGGCGCGAAGAGATTGATGCACTGTATGAAGAGTTAGCTACTTTTGGTATCATGCAATTTGTTCGCTCCGGAAGGATATCGGTGACCAAAGAAGAAATGAAAATATCAGAATTATTAAGAAAACAATTAAATTAAAAATCAAACAAAAAGAATAATGGCAAATTATTTTAACACGCTTTCGTTGAGAGATCAATTAGCGCAACTAGGTAAATGTAGGTTTATGGACCCATCGGAATTCACTGATGGTGTTTCAGCCTTAAGTGGGAAGAAGGTTGTAATTGTGGGTTGTGGTGCTCAAGGATTAAATCAAGGTTTAAACATGAGAGATTCAGGACTTGATATTTCTTATGCACTAAGAGCTGGAGCCATCGAAGAAAAGCGTCAGTCATTTAAAAATGCATCGGAGAATGGTTTTTCTGTTGGCACGTATGAAGAAATGATTCCAACAGCTGACCTGGTATGTAATCTAACACCGGATAAACAACATACTTCTGTGGTAAATGCAGTCATGCCTTTGATGAAAAAAGGAGCAACCTTAGCCTATTCTCACGGATTTAATATTGTGGAAGAAGGCATGCAGGTAAGAGATGACTTAACCGTTATTATGGTGGCGCCTAAAAGTCCTGGATCGGAAGTGAGAGAAGAATATAAAAGAGGTTTTGGTGTGCCAACATTGATTGCTGTGCACAATGAAAACGATCCTGAAGGAAGAGGATTGGCAGAGGCAAAAGCATATGCTGTTGCAACAGGTGGAGACAGAGCAGGTGTGCTGGAATCGTCATTTATTGCTGAGGTAAAGTCTGACCTTATGGGAGAACAAACGATACTGTGTGGTGTATTGCAAACAGGATCGATACTTTGTTTCGATAAAATGATTGAAAAAGGAATTGATGCAGGCTATGCCTCAAAACTGATTCAATATGGCTGGGAGACTATTACGGAAGCTTTGAAGCACGGTGGTATCACCAACATGATGGACCGTCTGTCAAATCCTGCAAAAGTAAAAGCGTATGCTTTATCTGAAGAGTTGAAAGATATTATGAGACCTTTGTTTCAGAAGCACATGGATGATATTATGGATGGAGAGTTCTCCAAGACCATGATGGAAGATTGGGCGAATGACGACAAGAATCTGTTGAGCTGGAGAGCGGCTACAGGAGAAACTGCCTTTGAGAAAACGCCGGCAGGAGATATGGAGATCTCTGAACAGGAGTATTTTGACAATGGCGTAATTATGGTTGCTTTTGTTAGAGCTGGCGTAGAGCTTGCTTTTGAAACGATGACAGATGCGGGAATCATTGATGAATCAGCTTATTATGAGTCGTTGCATGAAACGCCTTTGATTGCGAATACCATTGCTCGTAAGAAATTATATGAAATGAATGCAACAATATCAGATACAGCGGAATATGGTTGTTACTTGTTTGATCATGCTTGCAAACCACTATTGACTGAGTTCATGAAAGGTATTGATACAGATGTGATTGGTACAACCTATGGTAAAGGTCAGGGAAATGGTGTTGATAATCAGGAATTGATTGCTATTAATGAGGCCTTGAGATACCACCCAGTGGAAATTATAGGATCTGAATTAAGAGAATCCATGACTGCCATGATTAAGATCGTTTAATCCAGAAGTCGAGAAACTTATCTTTTGAGTTAACCATCGATTTCATTGTCTTGAAATCGATGGTTTTTAATTTAAATCAGTGATGAATCCTACTATAGAAATTGGAAATGTTATACATGCATCGGAGCGAATCAAAGCTTTGGTCAAGCATACTCCTTTGATTAAAATGCCGATTTTTTCCGAAAGGTATGAGGCTGAAATCTATTTTAAGAGGGAAGACTTGCAGCGCGTAAGATCCTATAAGATTCGAGGTGCATTTAATAAGATCAGTTCCTTACTGGAAAAGAAAAATGTTTCGGGCGTGGTTTGCTCAAGTGCAGGAAATCATGCACAAGGAGTGGCTCAGGTTTGTCATTATTTAGGTATAAAAGGTGTAATATTTATGCCTAGCACCACCCCTCAACAGAAAGTGCAGCAGGTAGAAATGTTTGGAAAAGAACAGGTGGAGATTCGTTTGGTGGGGGATACTTATGATGCTTCCTATGAAGTTGCCCATGAATATTGCAAAGTGCATGGATTTGAATTTGTTCATCCTTTTGACGATGAACTGATTATAGAAGGCCAGGCTACTGTTGGGTTGGAGATATTAAAAGATATCGAAGAGCCTTTGGATTTTTTGTTTGTTCCGGTGGGTGGCGGTGGATTGGTCTCTGGTTTGATAAGCGTTTTTAAAAAGTACAGCCCGGGCACTAAAATTATTGCGGTGGAACCAGAAGGTGCACCTTCGTTAAGCACTTCACTTTCAAAGGGAATGAATACCACACTTCATCACATCGATAAGTTTGTTGATGGAGCTGCGGTCAAAAGAATTGGAGACCTTCCTTTTGCCATTTGTAAGGAGGGAATTGAAAAAGTACTGGTTGTTCCTGAAGGAAAAATATGTTCAACACTCTTGCGCTTGTACAATGAAAAAGCCATTGTTGTTGAGCCGGCAGGAGCTTTGTCAGTAGCGGCCCTTGATTTATATAAGGATGAAATCAAAGGGAAGCGTGTGGCCTGTATCATCAGTGGAGGAAATAATGATATTTCCCGTATGGAGGAGATTAAAGAAAGAGCCATGTTATTTGAAGGATTGAAGCATTATTTTATGGTTGTTTTCCCTCAGAGAGCAGGAGCTTTGAAGGAGTTTGTTGTCAATGTTTTGGGCGAAAATGATGACATCACCTACTTCGAATATGCAAAAAAGAACAGCAGGGCCAGAAGCTCGGCAGTCGTAGGAATTGAATTAAAAAACAAGGCTGATTATCAGCCCTTGATAAAACGGATGAAAGAATTGGGCTTTTATGGAGAGTACCTTAATGACAGCCCACAATTATTCCAGTTTTTAATATAAGCAGTGAAAATAACTCAATAAATATTCAAATAAATCATAAATTAAAATTACTCATTATGTCTATAAAGACGATTTTCGATGACCAAAACATCCCTGAAGAGTTTCAGGTACCTCTCAAAAAAAAATACGACACTTATTTGATCAATGGACAAATAAAAAAATGGGAAGGTAAATCTTCTGAAGTTTACTCTCCTGTATACACTAAAAACGACCAGGGTGATCTGGAGCCTACACACTTAGGAACTGTTCCGGCCATGGGAGAAAAAGATGCCTTGGAGGCCCTTGATGCCGCCAATGAAGCGTTTAATAACGGTACTGGTCTTTGGCCAACCATGAAAGTGGAGGACCGTATCAAATGTGTTGAAAAGTTTGCAGCAATTATGACTACCAAAAGAGAAGAGGTGGTCAATTTTATTATGTGGGAAATTGGTAAAACATTGCCCGATGCTCAAAAAGAATTTGACAGGACAGTAGATTATATTTACGATACCATAGAAGAATTAAAAGAATTAGATCGCAATTGTGCCAAGCTGAAATTACACAGTGACGTTTATGCTCAGATTCGTAGAGGTCCTTTAGGAGTTGTGCTCTGTTTGGGGCCTTATAATTATCCATTAAATGAAACGTTTTGTTTGTTGATTCCTGCTATCATAATGGGAAATACAACGGTCTTTAAACCGGCAAAGTACGGTGTAATTCTGATTACTCCTCTATTGGAAGCTTTCGCGGAGGCATTTCCTAAAGGAGTTGTAAACATACTTTTTGGTCGTGGGCGCGAAGTGGCTACCCCTATTGTAAAATCGGGTCGGGTAGAAGTGCTGGCTTTGATTGGAAATAGTAAATCGGCGAACGCACTTCAGAGTCAGCATCCAAAACAAAACAGGCTGAGGTTGGTTTTAGGTCTGGAGGCAAAAAATCCGGCCATCGTATTGCCGGATACAGATATGGATCTTGCGGTTGAAGAATGCGTGCTTGGGTCGCTTTCGTACAATGGTCAGCGCTGTACTGCTTTGAAAATGATCTTTGTTCATGAGAATATCATTGAAACATTTAACAGGAAATATGTGGCACGTGTCGAACAGCTTAAATGCGGGTTGCCTTGGCAGGAAGGAGTTAAATTGACCCCATTACCGGAACCGGGTAAACCTGAATACATCAAAAGTCTTATTGAAGATGCTGTCTCAAAAGGGGCAGAGGTTATTAATAAGAATGGAGGAGACTCCAATCACAGTTTTGTATATCCAGCGGTGTTATATCCCGTAAATGAAAAGATGGACGTATACCACGAAGAGCAATTCGGACCAGTTGTTCCGATCCTATCGTTTAAAGATGTGCAGGAACCAATTGATTCTATTGTAAATTCAAATTATGGACAACAGGTAAGTCTGTTTAGTAAAAATGCAGACACGCTGGCCCCTTTGGTTGATAGTCTTGTGAATCAGGTTTGCAGGGTAAATATTAACAGTCAGTGTCAAAGAGG
>NZ_JBPCUJ010000173.1:0-20045 GCF_051011215.1 Lutimonas sp. | reverse complement strand
GTTGAAATAAATACATACAAAAAATACGAGTAAAAATTTTTTCATAGCAAATGATTATAATTTATACCCGATAAATGTAGTAATTATTTTTTAAATAACATTTAAATAGCTAATTATCAGTTATTTTGTGAATGTATCTTTGAGCTATTTCACTCCAAGTTTTTTTAGAAATACTGACATAAGGCACCAATTTGTAAACGCGGACTGTAGGAGGTTTAATCCTACAAAAGCCGTGAACCAGATCCAGTTACTATGTACAAAGTGAGCCAGTAAAAGACTGATCAGTATAAAACTTCCTGCAATTCCGTTGATATATCTGTTCATCATAATGATTGAATTTATTGGTGTTTTTCTATTGCCAAGACAATGGCTTTAAGTGGGTTATCACTTTTTATGTTCTTATTTACCTGATTTAATTCTTCGAGCAACGAATCAATTTTTTTTTCTTCTGTGAAAGTGAAGAAGAGTACTGATTTGATATTCTCGGCAGCATTTGAAAACCAATTGTCTATCAGGTTTTCCTCGTTCATGGCTTTAAACCCATTGATGTCAGCATGACTGAACGCCAATATGCCCGCTTCCTTAAATAATTGTAATGCCTGTTTTTCGTATGACTTTACAGCCGTAATGATTAGTAATTTCATCATAATTTGTTTTTTTGTTTGTGTTTTCCTCTTTCCAAATAGTAATACAATAGAGGAACAGCCAGTAGTGTTAAAAAAGTTGAAAAAATGGTACCTCCTAAAAGTGATATGGCCAGGCCTTGAAATATCGGATCGAATAACATAACTACGGCTCCGATAACCACAGTGCCGGCGGTAAGAAGAATGGGAGTAGTTCTCACAGCGCCTGCCTCAATAACCGCCCGACGTAAATCAATTCCTTCGTCAATACGCAGGTTTATAAAGTCGACCAGAAGAACGGAATTCCTCACCATAATACCAGCCAATGCAATAAGACCAATCATGGACGTGGCCGTAAAATAGGCATCAAAAACCCAGTGGCCCAAGATAATTCCTATCAGTGATAAGGGAATAGCCATTAACATCACAACAGGTGATCGGAAACTTTGAAACCAACCCACCAGCAATACATAAATGATGATAACAACCACGGCAAAGGCAGCTCCCAGGTCTCTAAAAACTTCAAAAGTGATTTGCCATTCACCATCCCATTTTACCGTGTATTCATTGGTGTTTTTCGGCTGCTCGTTCCAGGCTTCCTGCAACGTGTAGCCAGCAGGAATTTTAATGTCTTTGAGCAGATCTGACAAAGATAATAAGGCATATACAGGGCTTTCCAAAGCACCTGCCATATCGGCTGTGACATAAACAACCCTTCTTTGGTTTTTACGCATGATGCTTTTTTGAATGGTATCTTTTTTCAGTTCAATCAAATCTCCGATAGGGATGGCAATTCCTTTGTTTGAAAGCACCTTAAATTGCATAAGATCTTTTGCGCTGACTTTTTCTTTGTCATCGAATTTCAAAACAATACCGATGTCCTTATTGGCCTGATCTCTATACATTTTGCCGATGGGTTTGTTTGACAATGACATTTCCATGGTCTGAACTATTTGCATCGGAGTGACACCATAAAGCATGGCTTTTTCTTTGTCTACGATAAAATTATATTCGGTTTGATCGCTTTCAACCATCCAGTCGATATCCACAACATCGTCAACTTCTTCAAATTTCCCTTTGAGCTGACTGGCAATTGCAATTTGTTCTTTATGATCAGGACCATACACTTCAGCCACTAAAGTTGAAAGAACGGGTGGACCAGGGGGCACTTCGACAACCTTAATATTGGCTCCATATTTTTTACCAATCTTTTGAATTTCAGGTCTGAATACCGTCGAGATATAATGACTTTGCGCTTCTCGTTCGCCTTTGTCTGTAAGATTCACCTGAATGTCTGCAACATTTGAACCATTTCTAAGGTCATAATGTCTGACAAGCCCATTAAATGTAATGGGAGAGGCAACACCGGTATAAGTCTGAAAATTATTAACATAGGGACTTTCCTTTACATATTGAGATACTTCTTTGATGACCATATCGGTTCTTTCGAGCGTCGTTCCTTCCGGCATGTCCACAATAATCTGAAATTCATTTTTATTGTCAAAAGGAAGCATTTTTACGGCAACATCCTTGGTGATGAACATGGCCGAAGCTGCCATCAATAGTACAATGTTGATACCAAAAAATGCATAGCGATACCATTTATTGTCTAATAATGGATCAATCGTTTTTTTATAGAATTTAAAAATACCCGACTGCTCTAACGTTTTAGCTGCCTTAGATTTTTGTTTCTTTTTGCCTTCCTTTTCACGTAGGAATATGAATCCAAGATAGGGGGTGATGGTCAAAGCAACAAAAAGAGAAATCAGCATGGCGATGGAGGCACCTATGGGCATGGGACTCATATAGGGACCCATAAGACCTGAAACAAAAGCCATTGGTAAAACGGCTGCAATGACAGTGAAGGTAGCAAGTATTGTTGGGTTTCCAACTTCATTGATCGCATAAATAGCCGCCTGCTTAAAAGGCAAGCGCTTCATTTTAAAATGCCTGTGCATATTTTCTGCGATAATGATGGAGTCATCAACGACAATTCCCGTGACAAAAACCAAGGCAAAAAGAGTGATACGGTTTAGGGTGTAATCCATAAAATAGTAACTGAACAGCGTGAGGGCAAAAGTTACCGGAACTGATAGAAAAACGACCAGACCACCTCGCCAACCCATGGCAAGCATCACTACCAATGATACTGAGATAATCGCAATAAACAGATGACTCAACAGTTCTGATACTTTATGCGAAGCTGTTGCTCCATAGTTTCTGGAGACAGTGACCTGAACATCATCAGGGATAAGATCTCGTTTTAAAGCTTCAATTCGTTCGAGAATTACTTCTGAAACTTTCATGGCATCGCCTCCTTTTTGCTTACCAATAGATAGAGTAACAGCGTTGTATAAATCAGGATGGCTCGCTTTTTCCTCTGAGGCTTCTCCAAAACCAAAATTCACATAATCGAGTGAAGATTCAGGTCCAAAGCTTACGTCCGCTACCTGATGCAGATATACGGGCCTCTCCTGATACACTCCTATGATCAGGTTTTCAATATCATCAATGCTTTTTAGAAAGTCTCCGGTATGGATGTTTATTTCTTTGTCATTGCTGGTGATTAAGCCAGAATTAGATTGGGAGTTACTCGCTTGAATCATTTGAGCTACCCTTAGGATGTCAAGTTTGTTTTCTGCAAGTTTGTCTTTGTCCAATACCACGCTTACTTCTTGACTTCTGCCACCAATAATGTTGCTAATGGCAACCCCGTTTACCTTTTGTATTTCGGAGTTCACCTCTTCGACCAACTGTTTTAATTGATAGTCATCATAAGTTTCACTCCAGAAAGTGAGCCCGAGCACCGGAACATCGTCAATGGCTCTTGTTTTTACCAAAGGCATTGTCACACCCTGTGGCACCTGGTCCAGGTGTTTGATGATTTCATTGTACAATTGCACGAAGGATCTTTCCAGGTCTTCACCAACATAAAATTGCACGATGAGCATCGCTTTTCCCTGCATGGAAGTTGAATACACGTATTCAACACCGGGCAAATTGCTCACAATTTTTTCCAACGGCTTTGCCACCTTAGATTCAATTTCAGTTGGAGTTGCACCCGGGTAGCCAACAAAAATATCGGCTATGGGAACTTCAATTTGAGGTTCCTCTTCTCTTGGAATTTGAAAAGAACTATATACTCCAATAATTAAGAAAATAATCATGAGTAATACGGTCAGCTTCGATTGTAAAAATACTGACGCAATTTTTCCTGCGAATCCTTTATCCATGTTTCTCTAGTTTGAAGCGATCTTTACGCCGTTATACAATTTGCCTTCAGCATGAATGATATAAGATTCACCTGCCGTTAATCCTGATAAAACTTCTACTTGATCACCGACAGACTTACCGAGCTTCAACCATCGTAAGATGGCGGTGTTTGATTCGCTCACTGTGTATATTCCTTGTAAATCGCCTCTCATATGCAAGGCTGCTTTAGGTATCAGAACCTCTGAATTCATTTTGTGTTCGGTAGGAATGGTCACTGAAACAAACATCCCTGAATAGAGTTTCGTCTTTGCAGGAATTGCCAGTTTGATTTTTACCAGGTATTGTCCGCCTGAATTCTGAGACGAACTACTTACTTCACTAATGCTGCCGTTCAGGCTGTTTCCGTTTGATTTAACATAGACCATGACACTATCATTCTTCTGGATAAAAGGAATGTCTTTTTCACTGAGCATGGCCGTAGCTACATAGTCACCGGGAGCTTCAATACTCAATAAATGTTGTCCTGGTTTTGCCATATCACCTGATTTGACAGAGGTTGCTGTTATAATACCGCTAAAGGGTGCCTTTATGTTGGTATACGATAGCATGGCATCGACTTCTTTTTGCATCTGTTGGGCTGCTTCCAATCCTGCTTTTGCGATATTGTATTGTGTTCTGATATCGTCCAGTTCTTTTTGAGAAGCACTATTTTGCTCATAAAGTGTTTCAAATCTTTTAAGGTCTTTTTCAGCCGTAAAGTAACGTGCCTCTGCCTGACTGATTCCTGCCTGGGTTTGTGCTCTTCTTGCTTCCATATCGGCATTGTTAATGTGAATCAATGCCTGTCCTTTGTTCACCTTGTCACCAACCTTTACATAGATCTTAGATACATAACCCATCATACGTGTACTGATGTTTGCATATTGTGCGGCTTCAATTTGACCACTGGCATTGAAGAAACCGTTTTCCCCTGGTTGAGAGGCCTGTTGCACAGCTACTTTTACTACATCAGCTGTCGCCGTTTCTTGATCTTTGGTGTCAGCACAGGATAGAAGTACAAGACCCAGGGCAAGAATAAGACTGCCCTTCCTAATATTTTTTATAGTCGTTTTCATATGTTTTCTATTTAGAGGTTTAAGAATGTTAAGTACGCTTTTGAAAAATTATAATTGAAAATTGACCTGGCATGTTCCAGTTCTTTTTCGTGGTATTGGGTCTCTGCCTGGAGTAAGTCTTTTGATTTCTCTAAGCCTTGTTTGAATCTGTTTGAGGTGATTCTGAAGGCTTCTTTTGATTGTTCGAGTGCCAGGTTTGTCAATGCCACCTGATTTTTTGCATCCATAAAGTTCCTTTTTGCTTTATTTAATTCAAGCTCACTTTCATGGATGTATTTCTGTTGTTCCAATGTTGCTTTCTCCAGAAGGGCCTTGTTTTGATGAATTTTTCCAATGTTTTTGTATCCACTGAAAATATCCCATGACAACTGGATCCCAACCATATAGTTGTTGGCTCCAAAACCCATGAATGAGGCATCGTTCCATTCGTAATTGGCCACGGCATTGGCGCGTGGGACAAAACTCATTTTTGATGATTCAAGTAGTTTTTCCTGAGCATCAACAGAGTATTGCATCGCCAGCAGGTCCTTCCGATTCATTGATAATTCTGTACGCTCTTGGCCTTCCTGAGCGTCAAGGAGTAACTCATCATTTGGATGTAACAAGGACTCCTTTTCATCTCCGATCAAAAAGCGTAGATAGTCTGAAATGTTTTCTACATTTGATTGAGCCAGATTTAATTGATGTTCTATTTCGGCAACCCTGACCTCCATGTTTAAATAAGAGGCGTTTTGCATCATTCCTTGATCGAAGTTGTTTTTGGCCCAAATTTGATTTTGTACGGCAGTTTCCTTAGCCATTTCCACAACTTCCAAAGATTTATAAGCTAATTGCAACTGCATATAGGTTTTGGTAGCTTCGAGCTCCACGTATTCTTCAGTTCTTTGCATCTGTAGATTAGAAGCCTCGGCATACATGTTGGCCATTTTTCTTTCTTTCCAACCATCAATATTGATCAGAGGTTGTATCAATTCTATTCTGGTATTGAAATTCTCTACATTGCCGGGGTCGTTCAATAGTTCTGGGTCAAAATCAGCACTACTGACATCTCTTTGTAGTAATTTATACCCAAAGGCATATAAAGGATTGTTGGTGAATGTACTGGTATTACTCAAGCTTAATTGAGGTAACAGCACAGCATTGGTGCTTTCATATTGTGCTTTGGCATATGCATAATCCTGAGCTGATATTTTAAGACTGCTGTTCTTTTCTTTTGCTTTTGACTTGACCTCTTCAAGACCAATATTTACATTGGTTTGAGCGCTTATTTGCAAGTTGATTATTAACAATACAAGGCCCGATATTTTTTTTAATTTCGATATGAACGTTGGGTATAAATGCATGGATTCTATTAATTAATTCCATGCAAAACTAGAACCAGTTGCTTGTTGTCTAAGTAACTTAGGCTACAGACAAGGAAGGTAATTTATTGTAGGGTTGGCCATAAAAAAAACGTATGCACACAACCAGTCATTGGTGGCTTTTAAAAAAAAAGAATGTAAAAAGAATGTTTTTAGGAAGACTTCCCTGACTTTCTTACCTTCATATTCAAGGCTTCTACACCTAATGAAAATGCAATGGCAAAATACAGGTATCCTTTAGGAATCGCACCTACATGCTGACCAAATATGACAGCATTTGATAAATGGGCACTTTCTGTCACTAACATAAAACCGATCAGAATCAAAAAAGACAAGGCTAACATTTGGATGGTAGGATGCTGGTTCACAAATTTCCCTACCGGTCCTGCGAAAATCATCATAATGATGATGGACACAATTACAGCTGCAATCATAACCGTTAAAGCACCATCCAGACCATTGGTCATTCCTACGGCAGTTAATACGGAATCAAATGAAAACACAATGTCAATTAGTACAATTTGCACGATAACGGATGATAAGGAGGATTTTATTTTTTTAGCAGTTGGCACTTTTTCTTCGATACCTTCTACCTTGTGATGGATCTCACTCGTACTTTTATATAACAGAAATATGCCACCACCCAACAAAATCAAGCTCTGACCAGAAACACCTGCCTGAAACCAGGAGAGGTCAACAGTGAACAAGGCGTCTTTCATGGCGATGATATAGGAAACACCGATCAGTAATAATATTCTGAAGACCATGGCAAGCATTAAACCAATGTTTGTTGCTTTTCTTATTTGGTTTTGAGGAAGCTTTCCAGCCGTAATCGAAATAAAGATAATATTGTCAATCCCCAGTACAATTTCCAGGAAGGTTAATGTTACAAACGCTACCCAGGTATCGATATGATAAAAAATTTCCATGGTTGATTTGTTTTAACCTATTCAGCCAATTTCTCGGCCTTGCCCTTTTGCTTAAAGTTAGATCCTTTATAATAGGCGCTGAAGGTATAGGTGTTGTTTTTTATACCGGTTATTTTTACATGAAATGGTGTACTGTCCAGCATTGTTTTAGGATGCCTTTTCACCAGTACATATTCAAACTGATCGATCCATTTGATGTTGAAGGTATCTTTTATGCCATTGAAGTCTTCAATTTGGATCGAGTCATTTCTCATGGCATAAGAAACGGTCTCTTTATCTTCTAAAGTGGTTTTAAATGAACCTTTTTTTAATTCATCCACGTGTATATTACCATTCTTAACACAAGAAAGTGTAACTGTTAAAACGATACCAAAGACCCATAAATAACGCATACTAGATTCCTGTATAATTATGTGGTGTAATGGCTTTCAACTCTTCTTTGATGGAGTCATTCACTTCGAGTGTATCAATGAAATCAGCAATTGACTTTTGATTGATCTTTGCATTTGTTCTTGTCAGCCCTTTTAAAGCTTCATAAGGGTCAGGGTAGGCTTCGCGCCTTAAAATCGTTTGTATAGCTTCAGCCGCCACTGCCCAGTTCTCTTCAAGGTCACGGTCAAAGGCTTCTTGATTTAGTAATAATTTATTCAACCCTTTTAATGTTGACTTAAAAGCAATGATGGTATGTCCCATCGGCACCCCAATATTTCTTAAAACCGTTGAATCAGTAAGGTCTCTTTGCAATCTTGAAATCGGAAGTTTTCCCGATAAATGTTCAAAAATGGCATTGGCAATCCCTAAATTTCCTTCACTGTTTTCAAAATCAATTGGGTTTACTTTATGCGGCATCGCCGAAGATCCGACTTCACCTTTCTTTATTTTCTGCTTAAAATAATTCATCGAAATATATTGCCAAACATCTCTGTTTAAGTCAATAAGAATTGTATTGATTCTTTTTAAACCATCAAATAAAGCAGCTAAATGATCATAGTGCTCAATCTGTGTGGTAGGAAAGGAGTGACTTAAGCCAAGTATGTCTTGCACAAAATGTCCTCCAAAGGCTTTCCAGTCTTGTTGTGGATAGGCTACCTTGTGGGCATTGAAGTTTCCGGTAGCACCGCCAAATTTCGCAGCAAATGGAATTTCATTGACCAATTTAAGTTGCTGCTTGATCCTTTCGACAAAAACATAGATTTCTTTTCCTAATCTCGTGGGCGAAGCAGGTTGTCCATGTGTTTTAGCCAACATTGAAATGCCGCTCCAATCATTGGAAAGACCTTCTAATTTTTCCACCAGAATTTCAATTTCAGGTAAATAAATAGTTTCAAAAGCATCTTTTAAAGACAAAGGTACTGCAGTATTGTTAATGTCTTGAGAAGTAAGGCCAAAGTGAATGAACTCTTTGTATTTCTGTAAATTCAGATCATCAAACTTTTCTTTAATAAAATATTCAACTGCCTTTACATCATGATTTGTAATTCCTTCAATTTCCTTTATTCTTGTAGCATCTTCAGTTGAGAAATTCAAATAGATTTTTCTTAAAGAGTCAAAAAGTGAGCTATCAAAATCTGTAAGCTGCGCCAAAGGAATTTGACATAAAGCAATGAAGTATTCAATCTCGATTTTCACTCTGTATTTAATAAGAGCTTCCTCTGAAAAAAATGAAGACAGGCCTTCAATTTTGTTTCTATACCTGCCGTCTATGGGTGAAATTGCATTCAATGCTGTCAAATTCATAATGATAGTTTTTTTATAAGCTGCAAAAATAGTTGATTAGTCCTTTTTATGCATCATTTATCTATAGATTTTTTAATAATTTACGCGCATGTGCTCTGTATCCCTTAGTCCCTGAATCTGCATTTTTTTGTAAAACCAATCGTAGTTCTTCTTGAATCCAGGTTTGTTCTTTTGCCCAGAGCTTTAAGGTATCCATAGCAAATACCTGACAAGCAACCTTGTGTTCTTCTATAAGCCAGTCAAAATTACAGGCAATGATGCAGTCAGTCTCTGCTGCCTTCAACTCAGGTAACTCGGTTTTTTTTAAAAAATAATAGGCAGACCAAAGAGAACAAATTTTAGAGACAGGCCTTAAAGCACTTTCATGTGTTAAAGTTGGCATACCTTGAATGAATTCAAGGATGTAATCATTCAGCAAGGAGCAATCCTGAATACAAACCAATTCCAACACCCATGCTGCCTTGATATGAAGTGGGTCATCCACGTCAAAAGTTTTTTCCACGAGGTCAGGAAACAATAAAGGATTGCCAAGTATAATTTCAGTGGCTTGATCTCTGTAAGATCGTTTGGCGTTTTTAACGATTGCCAGTACCTCATATATGTTTTTGTATGCCATGTATCGAATCTTTATCTGACGATAGTCATTTCCTTCTCAGGACTGAATCAAGCAATATTTTTGCCTTCTCAGGCCTAAAAATTAAAATTAAAAAATATTTCTATTTTTACCTCACGAATTGGATGTAAGTAATGAACAACAAATTCGTAATTAATCAGTTATTTAAGAAGAAAAGTTATTCAAATGTATAGAAGTGTTTTGTTTTTGATTTGTTTTTTGAATCTTGGTTTTTTACAGGCTCAGGATGGTATCAACCAAACAGATGCCAACGGTGAACGCCATGGGGTCTGGAGAAAGTATTACAACAATGACAGAATAAGATATGCGGGTAAATTTGAACATGGAAAGGAAATAGGTGTTTTTAAATATTATTCAGCTTCCAATTCAGACAATCCGATCATCGTAAAAGAATTTAAGGAGAATAGTGACCTGGCAGATGTTAGTTTTTATACGCCTTCAGGATCTTTGGAAAGTAAAGGTTTGATGCGGGGAAAAGAAAGAGAAGGTAAGTGGCTATACTATCATGCCGATGGAAAGTCGGTAATGAGTGAAGAGAATTATCTGAATGGGAAATTAGACGGTGCTTATAAAACCTATTATCCTTCAGGAGAATTGACAGAAATCACCACTTATAAGAATGGGGTGCTCCATGGAAATTATAAAAAATATTCTATCAAAGGCTTTCTGTATCAAGATTTTAATTATCAAAAAGGAAAGCTAAATGGAATGGCTATTTACTATAGTCGTAAAACGGGCGACCTGATTAAAAAAGGTCCGTTCAAAGATGATCTCAGGGTAGGAACCTGGGAAAATTATGTGGATGGAGAGTTGGTCAGCACAGAGCAGCCCGCACTAAAACCAGAACGCGAATAATTCTTTTATCGAACCCTGTTTCAGTTTCTTACCTGGAAACAAATTTTTCTATACCTAAAATACCTTAAGTTTTTTGTATCTTTGCCGACGCAATTTTTTTAATCATGAAAAGAGTTATTGTTGGTTTGTCGGGAGGTGTCGATTCTAGTGTTGCTGCTTATTTATTAAAACAGCAAGGTTATGAAGTGATCGGTCTTTTTATGAAAAATTGGCACGATGATACAGTGACCATTTCAAATGAATGCCCGTGGTTGGAAGACAGTAATGACGCTATGCTGGTTGCCGAAAAATTAGGAATTCCTTTTCAGGTAGTGGATTTGAGTGAACAATACAAGGAACGTATTGTTGATTATATGTTTCGGGAGTATGAAATGGGCAGAACGCCAAATCCCGATGTTCTATGTAATCGGGAAATTAAGTTTGATGTTTTTATGGATATTGCCACTGACCTGGGAGCAGACTATGTGGCAACTGGGCATTATTGCCGAAAATCTTCTCAGGAGATTAAGGGAGAAACAGTATTCAGTCTTTTGGCTGGAAAAGACAACAACAAGGACCAATCCTATTTTTTATGTCAGTTATCTCAACAACAATTGTCCAAAGCATTATTTCCCATTGGGGAGTTGAATAAATCTGAAGTAAGAAAAATTGCAGCTACGCTTGATTTAGTAACCGCTGAAAAGAAAGATTCTCAAGGTCTTTGCTTTATAGGAAAGGTAAGGTTGCCAGAGTTTCTTCAACAACAGTTAAAGCCTAAGGAAGGTGTTATTGTGAAAATCCCAAATGATTCGGGCCTTTATAACAGAGAGGTGCCTGCTTTTTCAAATCAGGAAGAAGCTTTGATCTTTAACAGTCAAAAATTTAGTTATTCTCTTGAGGATGGAATAGAAGTAGGAAAGCATCAGGGAGCTCATTATTTCACCAAAGGTCAAAGAAAAGGACTGGCCGTTGGAGGAACGGTAGAACCTTTGTTCGTAATTGATACCGATGTTAGCGAAAATATTATTTATACAGGGGAAGGAAAGAACCATCAAGGTCTGTATCGAAATGTACTATTTGTAGATGCCACTGAAATCCATTGGATCAGAGAAGACCTGAGACTTGAAGTAGGGCAAGAGCTGGATGTTTTAGCCAGAATTCGCTATAGACAGCCCTTGGAAAAGGCCAAGTTGTATCGGGCGGAAAACGGTTTATATGTTTCTTTTGAGAATGCTCAATCCGCAATTACCGAAGGTCAGTTTGTGGCCTGGTATCAGGAAGATGAATTACTGGGTTCTGGTGTGATTGGTTAATTTCCATGTAGGGAAACCTAGCTGTTCTTTTTTAATCTACTTTTCTTTAGTATCAGTAATAAAATCCCTCCTAATATTAAAAGGGCCGAAAGCAACAGTTGGAAACTCATGGCTTCGTTTAAGAGTATTGTACCTCCCAGCCCTGCAAATACAGGAACCAATAGTTGTACTACCGAAGCCTGAAGGGTTGACAATCCTTTTAAGGCAGCATACCAAATGCTATACCCCAATCCTGAAGTGACAACGCCCGAAAGTACGGCTAATAAAATTCCGCTGGATGAAAATCCGGACTCCTGGAATAAAAAATAAATGAGCAGCACTAAAAACGGAACAGTTCTTAAAAAATTATATGCGGTGTCTTCCAATGGATTTTTGGCTGTTTTTCCAAGAATAGAATACATTCCCCAACCGATTCCGGAAAGACACATCAAGATAAAACCTGATAAAGACGGTGACTGGGCACCGGGCAACATCAGGTAAAAGAAACCGCAAAGGGCCATGCAAACACCCAGCCACTCCCAAAGTGTCATTTTATTTCCGGAAAAAAGTGAATGACTAATCATGGTTATTTGTACAACTCCAAAAAGAATCAGAGCACCCGTTCCTGTTTCCAGTGAAACATAGGCGAATGAAAATGCCGCCGCGTAGATAAAAAGCATGCTTGCAGATATCCAGGACCCTTTTGATTGTTGTTTTCCTGGTTTTGCCTTGATCAGAACAATAAGCATTAATACAATGGCCCCGGACAGAAGTCGTAAGATGGTAAACAAGGCTGGTGTTATATCAGTTTCCTTCAGCGCCATTCGACAGATAATTGAATTTCCCGCAAAGGCGATCAAGGCCAGGAAGGTATATGCAACTGTTTTAGTCAAATAATTCAATGTTCTTTTTATTTTGCTGTTGCCGATCACTTCTCATATTTTACGAAGATAATCATTCAAAATTTGATGAAAAGCTATTAAATTTATGCTTTGTAAGATTCATTAATGACTCAAGAAATGAAAAATAGTATCTGTCGTTTATTTGGTATTGAATATCCTGTCATTCAAGCAGGTATGGTGTGGGTAAGTGGTTATAAGTTAGCGGCTGCCGTAAGTAACGCAGGTGGTTTAGGCCTGATAGGAGCTGGTTCCATGCATCCTGAAACACTTAAGGAACACATTCAAAAATGTAAAAAAGCTACTGATAAACCTTTCGGGGTGAACATCCCTTTGTTTTACCCTGAAATGGATAAAATTCTGGAAATTATTATCGAAGAGGAAGTTAAGATTGTTTTTAGCTCAGCGGGCAACCCCAAATTATATACCCGTTTTTTAAAGGATAAAGGGATTACAGTGGTCCATGTAGTGAGCAGTGTGAAATTTGCCCTTAAATCTCAGGAGGCAGGTGTTGATGCGATTGTTGCCGAAGGTTTTGAGGCTGGAGGACATAATGGGAGAGAAGAAACAACAACCCTGACGCTGATACCTATGGTAAAGGAAAGAATCAATGTTCCTTTAATCGCGGCTGGCGGAATTGCCACGGGAGAAGCGATGTTGGCGGCCATGGCGCTGGGTGCTGACGGGGTACAAATTGGAAGTCGCTTTGTAACAAGTTCAGAATCATCCGCTCATATAAACTTTAAACAGGAAGTGTTGCGTACTGAAGATGGAGGCACCGAACTTACCTTAAAGGAACTTACTCCGGTGCGTTTGATAAAAAACGACTTTTATTTTAAGGTAAAAGATTTGTACAATCAAAAGGCAGCTCCTGAGAAACTTCAGGATTTACTGGGCCGGGGCCGTGCAAAAAAAGGAATGTTCCAAGGGGACCTGCAGGAAGGAGAACTGGAAATCGGGCAAATAGCAGGTCTTATTCATGAAATTAAACCCGCAAAAGATATTGTCGCTGAACTTATACATGATTTCAGAGAGGCCCAGAAACGGATAACTTCTATAGAATTATAGTTGATTTATTTGCACAGGAATTCCTTATTTTGGAATTTTGATTTCATACATTCTACGCGACTTATTATTCAATTTGTTTTCTCGCAACCAAGGATTATACATTTTTAATTCCTTGTAATTTGTATCATATTTTTTGGCAAAGGCGGCTATATTCGTGATCGCTGTATCAACTTCCACACTATAGGTTGGGCCAATTTCATAAAGATCTTCTTCGTCGAATTCGAATCCATATTTTTCAGGGTTGCTCAATATTTCTTTTGCAGCAACGATTCTCGGAACATAGCGCTCGGTATTTTCTCCTGCTAAAACATCGTAATAGTCTTCCACCATCTGTTCTTTTAACCTTTTTTCAATACCAAAGTTGCCCCCATGATAAGCGGCCGCTGCCAAGGTCCAGGTTCCTAACCTTTCTTTTGCCTTGATCAAATAGTCACAGGCAGCTCTGGTTGCTTTCTCCAGGTGATACCTTTCATCCACATTGTCGTTGATTTCCAATCCATTTTCTCTTCCCGCATCTTTTAGCATTTGCCACATTCCTCTCGCCCCTGCCGGAGAAGTCACATTTCTTAAATCACTTTCAATAACTGCCAGGTATTTAAAATCATCCGGAACTCCTTTTTCTTTTAAAATAGGCTCAATTACTGGAAAGTATTTATGCGTTCTTTTAAACCATAACAAAGCATTCGATTGCCAATAGGTATTCACTAACAATTCCCTGTCAATTCTTTCGCGTACGTCTGTTTTGTTCAAGGCAACCGGCTCCCCGCAAAAATTAAGGTCCTCAGGGATTTTAAGTGCCTTGATCTTGTAGGTATATGTATTGTTTCCCGAAGTGTCTATGGATGACTTTGCTTCAGTAACTGACTTGTTTACATTTTTTTCTGCGTTGATAAAAAATACCGCAATAATAACAATACTGACCAATACAATGAATCGATAAGATCTGTTCATATGTTTATTTTTAAAAAAATTAGAAGGGACTTTCAAATGTAACAAAATTTTCTGCCATTTGATCTTTTTCTGCAAGATTTGGGTTTTCAATACCCCAGTCAATTTTAAGATCAGGATCGTTCCATAGAATGGATGCTTCTGCACCGGCATTGTAATAGTCGGAACATTTATAATTTAAGATGGTATCATCTTCTAAACTTAAAAAACCATGCGCAAAACCAACGGGAACATACAGCTGCTTCTTGTTTTCTCCACTCAGCACATGTTTAAAGTGCTGACCATAGGTGTTCGAATCTTTTCTCAGATCCACAGCGACGTCTAAAATGCTTCCTTTGATCACCCGGATTAATTTAGACTGTGCAAAAGGAGGTTGCTGAAGGTGAAGTCCGCGCAGCACATCTTTATGAGAAACAGATTCATTGTCCTGAACAAATTTGTCTTTGATGAGAATTTCTACTTTCTTTTGATTGTATGACTCCATGAAGTAGCCTCTGTCGTCTTTATAGACCCTTGGCGTCAGAAGAATGACATCTTCAATATGTGTTTTTTCCAATATCATGTTGACAATACCTTTTCTATAATTGAACTGATTTTTTTTGCCTTAACAATAATCATGGCATGCGTGCCACCTTCAATTGCTATGCAGTTTTTCACATGTTTGATTGGAAAGATTTCATCTTTTGAACCATGAATATGAATGGTGTTCTGTAAAGGAGCCATTTGATTCCAGTGTAATACATTGTGAATGGCCCAATTTAGATATTTTTCATCTCTTATGCTCAAATATTTGTTATATAATTCCGACTTTTTTTTAAGATGAGGATGGAAATCATATTTTGAAAAGTCATCTATTCTGGATAGTCTTTTTGATGGGAAAAACTTATATGCCCTCGAGTTTTTTATAAAAAGCAGGCGCTTGGGCATTTCAGTTGTGCATTTAATACTTGAAATAATAATTAATTGCTTCACAGGAATTAATTTGCTTATTTCCTGCACAAGTATTCCTCCAAAGGAGACACCAATGAGTACCGGGTTTTTATGCTTAATTTGGGTGGCAAATTTTGACGCATACACCGAAATGTCTTCGTCCTTAAGATCAGGAGCAATCCACTCCAAATAGTGTAATTCAAATTGGTGGCTGGATAAATGTATATATTCGAATATTTTCGAACTTGCCGCTAATCCCGGCATGAAGTAGATATGAATTTTTTCTTCCATTTTTTTGGGATGGATTCAAAAATACTAAATCTTTTACGATACAAATACTTATGAAGGAAGTACTTTTTCTGTCGACCAGTCAAACCTGACCATGCCATCCTCATCAATAGTATTCAGCGTCACGTTGTGCATCGTATTCACTAAAAACGGATCCCATGGTGCTTTGACTTTTACATAATTCTGTGTGAAACCATGTATGAAACCCTTTTTATTTTCACCTTCAAATAAAACAGTTAATTCTGCACCCAGTTGTGATTCATAAAAAGCCCTTCTTTTTTTAACAGACAATCCCCTCAACATTTTACTTCTTTTGTTCCGTACATTTTGTGGAACAACTTCCGCCATTTCAACGGCCTCTGTATTTGGCCGCTCGGAGTATGTGAATACATGTAAATAAGAAATATCCAAAGCGGACAACATCTCATAGGTTTCCAGGAATAATTCATCGGTTTCACCGGGAAAACCAACGATTACATCCACACCAATACAGGCATGTGGCATGGCTTTTTTTATAGTCCTCACTCTGTCATAATAGAGACTCGATTGGTATCTTCTTTTCATGGATTTTAGTAAGGTGTCACTGCCACTTTGCAGGGGGATGTGAAAATGTGGTACAAAATTGTCGGATTTTGCCACAAAATCTATGGTTTCATTTTTGAGAAGATTCGGCTCTATTGATGAAATTCTGACGCGCTGAATGCCATCCACTTTATCCAAGGCTTTTACCAGGTCAAGAAAGGTGTGTTCATGTTTCTTATTGCCAAACTCTCCTTTTCCATAATCTCCAATGTTGACTCCGGTCAGTACAATTTCTTTGATCCCCTTGCTGGAAATTTCCTTTGCGTTGGCCAATACATTTTCAAGGGTGTCACTCCGGGAAATACCTCTGGCCAGGGGTATGGTACAATAGGTACATTTATAATCGCAACCGTCCTGAACTTTTAAAAAGGCTCTGGTTCGATCGCCAATAGAATAGGAGCCTACATAAAAATCGGCCTCATCAATTTCACATGAATGTACTTCTCCTATGTCATTTTTTGATAAATCCTGAATATAATCAAGTACCTTAAATTTCTCAGTCGCACCCAATACCATATCCACGCCGTCAATAGCAGCCAATTCCTCAGGTTTCAATTGTGCATAGCAACCAATGGCAATTAAGAAAGCATCTTGATTTTGTTTTAACGCTGATTTTACAATCGTTTTAAAACGCTTGTCAGCATTGTCAGTTACTGAACAGGTGTTGATAACATAGATATCAGCAGCTTGGTCAAACTCGACTCTTTCAAATCCTTCGTTCTGAAAATCTCTGGCAATGGTGGAGCTTTCTGAAAAATTCAGTTTACAGCCCAGGGTATAAAATGCCACTTTTTTATCGGTCGTCATACTCATATCTTTAGCGCCGACAAAAGTACAAATTTTCATCGAAAGACGATTTTGGTAAGAGAATAAAATGAAATGGCGAATACGCTTATTAATAGCTCAATCTGGCCATGACTGGTTCATGATCTGACAATCCAATTTCATAATTAATATGTTCATTCACCTTGAAATAGCTATCAGATAATATAAAATCGATACGTAGGGGATAGCTGTTAAATGAATAGGTTTTCCCAAAACCTTTTCCGGATTCGATAAATGAATCATTAAAATCGGATTTTAGTTTTGAATAGGCCCATGAAAAGGCAGTGTTGTTGAAATCTCCACTGATAATGGTTTTATAAGGACAGGCATTTTTATGCTCTAAAAATTTTTCTACCTGCTCCTGTTGTTTTGTAAAAGATTTCTTCAGTCTGTAAATCAGCTTTTTAGATTGTTTTTCATCAAGATTTAAATCGACACTGTCGGGTCGGATACCAAAGGATTCTAAATGAATATTGTAAATTCTTAAGGTGTCATTATTCCGGATCACATCTATAAAAATCGCATTGTTATTTGAGTTCTCAAAATCGAGACTACCTTTTTTTACGATGGGGTACTTGCTATATATTGCCAAACCTGTGCCTCTTTTACCGCCATTCAATTCTTTATAAGAATAGTTATAATCAAATGATTTCTTTTTTAAAGGATAATATTCCTGAAAGGTAACGATATCTGGAGCCTGTGCTTCTATGAATTCAGCAATTTGATCCGGAGCATCCTCAATGTCGATCCATTGGTATTTATTAAACAAGCGAACATTGTAATTCATCACGGCAAAACTATTACCGCTAACCACTGTTTTTTCTTTGAATTTATAAGGAAAGAATGACATGCCTACGGCCAGTAACAAGCAGAAAAAGGATAGTAAAAATTGCTTTTTAATTCCTGTGAGCAACCAGTAGATGATAAACAATATATGAGCAAATAATAAAAGAGGCACCGCTAAACTCAATATAGAGAGCAAAGGAAATGATTTGGGAGCTATATATGGAATGGTCAGGGAGGCAAAGAAGAGTAATGCCAACAGATTGTTGATGAAAAACACAATTTTATTTAAAAACGATAAATTTTTCAAGAGGGGATCGTTTTAAAATTATTTTTTACCAGCTTTGAACAAATAATCCTTTTCTTCTTTCGTCAGTGTATCGTAACCTGATTTACTGATTTTATCCAATATGCTATCTATTCTTTGTTGTTGTTCTGATTTTGATTCTTTTTTCTGATAATTTGTTTGCTTGGTATTTTTGTAAACCGTTTTCAGAGGTTGCTTTTTGCTTCTTGAAAACAAGCTTTCGAAGCTAGCAATGATATTTTTCCCCTGGTTCAAATAATGAGTGAGTAAAAATCCAATTAATGAACCACCTAAATGGGCTAAATGTCCACCTGCATTTCCCGCAGGTATCTGTATGACATCCAAAACGACTAATGCAACAGCAATATACAACAATTTGATGTTTCCAATAAACCTAAAACGCAAGGAATATTGGGGGATATGTGAAGCAATACCAATCACTACGGCCATTACACCTGCCGAAGCACCTACCAATAATGTTTGTTGTGTTTTAAGTCCCGGAAGGAAATTATAGGATAAAATATAAATAAATCCTCCAGAAATAATTCCCAGAAACAGGTATGTAAGAAACTGTTTTGCATTAAAGAAATCAAGGAACAGATTTCCAAAATAAAACAGTATCATCATATTGAATAGAATATGAAAAAAACCAGCATGTAAAAAACCATAGGATATAATGGTCCATGGTCTAAATAAAAGCAGGTCAAAATCCGGTTTTAGGGAAAACCAGGTCATGATAAAATTACTGTCGATTTGGAATAGGAAGGAAAGCGTATTGAATAAATACGTTAAAACAAAAATAACGACGTTGATTATGATCACTCGCTCAACGATGTTCCTTCCGAGAAAATTCTGATATAAGTTTGTAAACCAATTCATAAATGACCCCTTTTTAATTCCATCTGGTAAATTGATTCTTTTGCCAATATTTCATCATAATAAAGCCAATTAAAGCACCACCCACATGGGCGAAATGGGCTATTCCACCTCCAAAGATAGAAAAACCTGTGACCCCTGAAAACAGATCAAGACCAATAAGTACCGGAATAAAATATTTGGCAGCAATGGGAACGGGTAAAAATATCAAGGCCAGCTTTGCATTCGGGAAACTCATCCCAAAAGCGACAAGAACGCCATAAATGGCACCTGAAGCACCCACTGCCGGAGTATTATATATTTGATAGATCTCGGATAATTTTTTTTCAGGAATTGCATCCAGTAATCCCGAATTATAGCTACCGGTTTCTAAAAGTGTCTGTATGTCCCCGGCTTGCATACCCAGTGAAATCAATTCATTATAGATTCCGTTGAATTGAAAATAATTAACTCCGGTATAAATCAATCCGGCACCAATTCCGGCTGAAAAATAAAAAAACAAAAATTTATTTCTTCCCCACATTTGTTCCAATGGTGAGCCAAAGGCCCAAAGAGCATACATATTGAATAGTATATGCATAAAACCTCCATGCATGAACATGTGCGTTACGAATTGCCAAATTCCGAAATTTTCATTCTGAGGGAAATACAAGGCAAACCAGGATCCGAATTTAGGACCTAAAAAGGAACTGGCTGCAAAAAAGATCACATTTAGAATGATCAGATGTTTGATGGCGTCTGTTAATTTGCCCATATTTAGTAGGAATTAAATTTTTCTTCCAGGTCATCTAATGACAAGGT
>NZ_JBPCUJ010000172.1:0-28446 GCF_051011215.1 Lutimonas sp. | reverse complement strand
CAAATGTAAACATATATTTTAAAAATTCAATAGAGAAATTCAAAATAATTTAGTTTTCCTTTTGACTGGCATAGCTATAGCCTTGCTTCCACCATTTGCGCATTTTATCTTTCTCGAAAACCAAGGTGTTTGTGGTAAGTACCATTGGCGTGTAATACAGATTCAATTTGACATTTTTATGTTCTGCAGCAAGTTTACCGATAGAAATATTATACTTTTCAATATGAATCTGCATATAATTAAAAAGGTTCGTGATCAAACTAAAAGGATTCTTAGAAGGCATTCTGTTGAGCTGCGTGACTTCTGTTTCCAAAATAATGGCATCAATCTCAGTAGCTCCTTGCCTGATTGCCTCCTGGATCGGTACTAAATTTGCAAAACCCCCATCAGCATATTCATAATTGTTCTTGACCAGTAAACTCATAAAAGGGACAAAATTACTGGAGGCCCAGATATAATCCCTGAAATCATCAAAACTATGCTCCTCGAGGCTCTTGAACTCCACCTGGTTCAAGGTCAGGTTAGAAACAGTGACCAATAATTTTTTGCCTTGATCCTTTACCTTTCTCAGGTAATTATCTTTAACGGTTTTGTCAATCATATTTTTCAAATGCAGACTTTCTCCAAAAGTCTTACTCCCTTTTAAAAAATTTTTGATGGTATTAAAGTGATTGATCCCAACGGTGGTGTGCCCCTTATACTTCTTGATTTTAAATGGACAATTGCTAAAAATAGTGCCTTGATCAACATTCGAATAAATTTGCTTCAATTCCTCCACCTTCCCCAAAGCCAGATGCGTCAGCATCAGACTCCCTGTTGATGTCCCGACGAAAATATCATAATCTTTCTTCTGCTCTTTGATAAGATATTGAGCTATTCCTCCAGCAAACGCTCCTTTGCTCCCACCTCCTGAAATAACCAATGCCTTCATTTATTTTTTTTATTATAGGGTGATAAATATAAAAAAATTACTTTTGAAAAAATCTTAGCTGTTTTAAATGAAAAAAAGTATCCTTTTTACTGCCTTGTTTTTATGTATACTATCGCCATTGAAGGCACAGAAAACAACGACTTTAAATGTTACTGCCACATTCGACTTACCGGGCATCAGTATAAGAGCCATTGAATCAATTGATGAAAGCACGCTATGGTTTGCCGGTTCAAATGGCAGGTATGGAAAAATAATCAATGAACAAATTCAAATAGACTCCATCAGTCATCAGGGAGTATATCCTCAATTTAGGTCCATCGCCTATAATGGGGAATTTATATTTCTCCTAAGCATCGAAAATCCGGCCCTATTGTATAGAATTGATCCGAATGAACCTTTAGGATCATTTGAATTGGTTTATGAGGAATCCCATGAAAAAGTGTTTTATGACTCTCTGAAGTTTTATGACAAAAAGCATGGGATCGCGATGGGAGATCCAACAGATAATTGCTTGTCCGTATTGCTTACAAAAGATGCCGGTAAAACCTGGCAAAAAGTTCCTTGCGACAAACTACCTCCCGTCATTGAGGGAGAAGCAGCCTTTGCTGCCAGTAACAGCAATATTTCAACCATAGGAGACACCGCCTGGATTGTTACCGGTGGGAAAGCCGCGCGTGTATTTAAATCTGATCAATACGGCGCCTCCTGGGACGTATTTAAAACGCCGGTAATACAGGGGGGTAAAATGACAGGAATTTTCACAAGTGCTTTTTATAATGGTCAAAAAGGGATCATTATGGGTGGTAATTGGGAGGATAAACACAATTCAGAAGCCACAAAGGCCGTTACAAAAGACGGTGGAAGAACATGGAGTCTAATTGCTAAAAATGAATTACCTGGCTATATTAGCAGCGTACAATATATCCCGGAAACGAAAGGAAAACAGATCATGGCTGTTTCAACCGAAGGAATATATCTTTCAAAAGATGCCGGCAGTTCCTGGACTAAAGTTAAAAATGATGGCTTTTATAGCCTGGAATTTGTCGATGAGAAAACCGCCTGGTTGTCAACTCATGAACAAATAATTAAGATAAAAATAGATTAAATAATGAAATATACTTTCTCCCTTCTTCTTTTAACACTGCTACTGGTTGCTTGTGAAACAAGCAAATTTGAAAGAGAGTTTGAATGTGATACTCCTTCAAGTTATACCCAAACTAAAAACTACAAAGACGTCCTTGGTCATTTTGAAGTAGACATACCAAGTAGCTGGAAGACAGAACTTTATTATGATGAATATCAATCAGCACTTTACACTGCTGATACTACAAAAACACTCAGAGAAACCTTTATTTTAGATATGGCCTGGCGACAGGGGGAACTTGTTTTAAACAAGGATTTTGAAATTAGAGTTGCCCAGAATGCAGAACGAAACCTAAAATTAGTACCCGTTAAATCTGGCTTTGGTGAATATCTGGGCAATCCGGCCTACTACCACATAGCAACAGGAAAGGGAGATGATTTGAACTGGCATTATTTAGAAGTTTATGTTCAGCACAAAGTAGATGAATACTATGTGTTTACTTCCAAGATATATGGTGATGAGTATGTGAGCGAACGCATATGCGCCTCATTCAGTATTTTTAACAAGCTCGCTTTTCTGGATTAAAATAATCTGTCTGATTTTTCGTTTTATTAATGCTATGAGTTGTTTTATTCTCTCCTACCCTTAATAAAACATTGTTATGAAAAAGAAAACTAGTATTGTTGCTGGTTTGATTTTATTGTTCCTAATTGTCTATTCATGTGAACAAGAAGATCAATCTGGTCTCTATCAAAATTCTGAAAACGGAATAACAGACAAATCCAATGATCCGTTAAACATTTTACTTTTTGATCAGGAAAAAACGGATAAAAGTGATTGTGATAATATACAGATAAAAGATCTTTTTGCCGGCCAGGACACCAAGGTTGGTGAAATCATTGTCAAACAAGGTAGTGAGACATTGACCGTCACCTATGACGTATCATCAACTGAATGGAAACTCGAAGAATCGCATCTTTTTGTTGGCGACATCCATAAAGCTCCTTTTACCAATAGTGGAAATCCTAAAATAGGCAACTTCCCTTATCAGGAAAGTCATGATCTGCTGGATGAATACTCCTATGAAATCTCCTTAGAGGCTTTAGATCCTTGCTTTTCAGTAATTACACATGCTGTTGTTGTAAAGGTTGATGATGCTGAAGAAACTGATAAAGAGACAGCTTTCGGTTTTGGAGATCACAGTTTTGATGGCAACAGGTGGGGCTGGTATCTTGATTTTTGTAAGATCGATTGTGAAGAAAACAACTTGAACGATACAAGTGAAAAGGATGAGGATTCTATCAATGCAGATAGTCAGGATACCACTGAAAATGATCCTGAGAATGAGGTGGTGAATGAAAACGGATGCATGGATGCCTTTGCCTTTGATAAAAGAGCTCCGGGAAATTCAATTTGTTTTTATGAGGATTTCAGTCGTTGGGGATGGAGTAATTATGTCGGCGTGAATGAAGCGCACACGGAACCGGTTGGATTTACATATACCTACCCCGTCTTTGCCAGTGCCTTTCAGTGTGACATAACAAACAGCATGGAAGTGGGTACGCTTAATGTTCATATTTCGGGAGGCGATGGAATACCCTATGCCAGTATAACCCTTCGTTTGATCAATCCTGATCTGATGATCGAAAGTTTTCATTTCTATGTGGGGAAAACCGCCTATCCGATCGACAAGGACGGTCAAGAGTCGATTCATCCCGAAAACTATACTGTTTCATTGAATTCCCTGAATACTTCGAGCTATACCATCGATAATATTCAATGGTATGAAGCGAGTTACTTCATAAGTCAAATTAAGGTTTGTCCAAAACCTTAATAAGCCTGTTATCGTAAAAGAGAAGATTGTTAGCAATAACCATCTTTTTTTGTGCCTATATGTATGAGAATAATTATTTTTGAGAAAATTCTCGATCATGGAACATATCAAGGAACGATTTCTAAAATACGTCAGTTTTGACACTCAATCTGACCCAAGCAGCTCAAGCACCCCCAGTACTGAAAAACAATGGGATCTAGCCAACTTCCTTGTGGAGGAATTAAAACAAATTGGATTACAGGATGTAAGTATTGACGAACATGCCTATATCATGGCCACCTTGCCCAGCAATGTTGAACACAGCGTTCCGGTAATAGGTTTTATTTCTCATTTTGACACCAGTCCGGATTATACGGCCACCAATGTAAAACCACAGATTCATGAGAATTACAATGGAGAGGACATTGTTCTAAACAAAGAACAGAACATTGTACTTTCACCTTCTTATTTTGATGATTTACTATTGTACAAAGGGCAGACCTTAATTACAACTGATGGAACAACCCTTTTAGGTGCTGATGATAAGGCAGGTATTGCAGAGATTGTAACGGCAATGGAGTATCTGATTGCCCACCCTGAAATTAAACATGGTGCTATCAGGATTGGATTTACACCAGATGAGGAAATTGGTTTGGGAGCCCACAAATTTGACGTTGAAAAATTCAATGCCGAATGGGCCTACACCATGGATGGAAGTCAGGTTGGAGAATTAGAATATGAAAATTTCAATGCTGCCGGAGCTGTCGTTACCGTAAAAGGAAAAATTGTTCATCCGGGATATGCCAAGGGAAAAATGATTAATTCCATGTTGATTGCCAACCAGTTTATTGCCGCCCTGCCTCAGCATGAAATTCCTCAGGAAACTGAAGGCTATGAAGGCTTTTTTCACCTTACTGACATAAAAGGTTCAGTAGAGGAAACAAGCCTTGAATACATTATCAGGGATCATGATATGGATCTATATGAAAAAAGAAAAAAACAGATGCTGCAAGTCGCAAATGATCTCAATGAAACCTTGGGAATGGAGGCTATTGAAATTTCAATAAAAGATCAATATTTCAATATGCGTGAAAAGGTAGAGCCTGTGATGCATATTGTTGATGTGGCAGAACAAGCGATGAAAGAGATTGGTATCAAACCGCTGATTAAAGCTATTAGAGGCGGTACAGATGGTTCCCAACTATCTTATAAAGGCCTGCCATGCCCAAACATTTTTGCAGGAGGGCATAATTTTCACGGACGGTATGAATATGTCCCTGTTGAATCTATGGTCAAAGCAGCACAGGTTATTGTAAAAATTGCAGAATTAACAGCCCTTAAATAGTGTTGTCATAAAATTTCACGGAATACAGCGATCTGTTATTATTTATTAAAAATTTTGATAATGATAACAGTATGCTACATTTGCCTTCTTAAAATAGTATAGCATGACCCATAAATTTCTAAGATCATTGACGGCTAAATATGAAAGCCCTCTGTATGTTTATGATGCCGAAAAGATAATTTCGCAATACAACAAATTGACAAATGCCTTTTCAACTGTCAAAAATTTGAAAATTAATTACGCCACAAAGGCTTTATCCAATATCAGTATTCTTAAAATATTTAAATCGCTGAATGCCGGACTTGATACTGTTTCTGTTCAGGAAGTGCAATTGGGATTGAAGGCCGGGTTTGATCCACAGGACATCATCTTCACCCCAAATGGAGTTTCTTTGGATGAAATCGAACAGGCCATGAATCTTGGAGTTCAAATCAATATTGACAATATCTCTATTTTAGAACAGTTTGGTCAAAAATATCCTGAGGCTCCTGTTTGCATCAGAATGAATCCTCATGTAATGGCTGGTGGAAATAAGAAAATATCTGTAGGCCATATAGATTCTAAATTTGGAATCTCCATTCATCAGTTGCCACATATTCACAGAGTGGTTGAGAATACAGGCATGCACATCACCGGAGTTCATATGCATACGGGTTCTGACATCTATGATATTGATGCATTTCTAAGGGCCACTGAAATATTGTTTAATGTGGCTGCTTCATTTAAAGATTTGCAGTATATAGATTTCGGCAGTGGTTTCAAGGTACCTTATAAAGAAGGAGATATACAAACAGACATTGAAGAGTTGGGAGAAAAATTATCCAAAAGATTCAACGATTTTTGCAAAGAATTTGGTCGCGACCTTACCCTAATGTTCGAGCCCGGGAAATTTCTCGTGTCTGAAGCTGGACAATTTTTAGCAAATGTCAATGTAGTAAAGCAAACAACCTCTACCGTATTTGCCAGTATTGACAGTGGCTTAAACCATTTGATAAGACCCATGTTTTATGATTCTTACCACCATATTGAAAACATATCCAATCCTAAGGGTAAAAAACGATTCTATACGGTTGTTGGATATATATGTGAAACGGATACATTTGGAACAAACCGCCAGATCTGTGAAATAAAAGAAGGAGATATTCTAAGTTTTAAAAATGCCGGTGCCTATTGCTATTCCATGGCCTCAAACTACAACTCACGCTACCGACCGGCGGAAGTATTGGTGTACAAGGGCAAAGACTACTTAATAAGAGAACGGGAAACCATTGAAGATATTCTTAACAAACAGATAGAAACATCTATCGAAATATAAGAATAAGTACTCTAATTTAAAGAAGGGTTAAAGTTTTGGTCCACGATAGCTTTAACCTTCTGATTTAGTGACTTCATCGAATTATAACTTGAATGTTCTAAGGTTATGACGACCAATTCATCCTCCGTGTATTGCATAAGAGAGGTGCTGAAACCATTCCATCTTCCGTTGTGGTAAACAATCTTTTTATCAGCATCTTCCTTAATTCTGAATCCGAAGCCATAAGGCACTTTTCTACTGTATTTAGTCTCACCTTTGGAATACATTTCTTCCAGGGTACTTTTTGAAATAATTCTGCCTGCATTTAATCCTTCTACCCATCTGAACATGTCTTCAGTTGTAGAATATACATTTTTATCTCCTACTATAGCATCATTGACAGTCCCCCCTATTTTCGCATGATATCTTCTTCTGTAAATTCTGAAACCATCCAATTGACCTTCCTTTGGTTCGTCTTGTTCATAACGATACACAAAGCTGTCATCCATATGTAAAGGTTTAAAAATATGATTGTCTACAAAATCTCCGAAATAATCACCTGACACTTTCTCAACAATTGATGCCAATACAAAATAACCTGTATTGGAATAATCAAAATTTGCACCAGGACTAAAGAAACGCTGTACATCGTGCTTGCCGATCATTTCCATCATTTCTTCATTTGAAGGGGCATGGTCTTCCATCCATTTATGTTCTGCCAGCCAAAAGTACTTAGGTAATCCAGAAGTGTGGTTTAACAATTGTCTTATAGTCACTTCCTCATAAGGAAAATTGGGGTAATACTTCGTGACTTTATCGTCTAAGCCTAGTTTATTGTCTTCATACAATATTAAAATCGCTGCTGCAGTAAATTGTTTGCTGACAGATGCTAATTGAAATATGGAAGTATCATCAATTTTAGATCTCTGTTTGAAATCCGCATACCCATAATGATTTTTAAAAATAACCTTTCCTTTCTGCGCAACTAGCACACTTCCGTGAAAATCATATCTTTTATTAAAACGGGCAAAAAGTGAATCCAGTTTTTTATGTACCTTCAATGTGCTTTCTTCAGGATAGTAGGCCAATGGCATATCTCTGTTGAGCGTGGCTTCTTTATCAACGACTGCTTTGTCGCGTATAGACGTAGACACACTAAAACTGTTAAACACAAAGAAAATAATAAGTAGGAAATACTTAATATTAACACTCCTTTTCATATAAATTTTGTTACTGTTCTAAAGACGTGGAAAAATATAAAAAATCGTGGAAACTGCAAAAACATTAACACAGTTCGCTCCATTCTTCACATTTTTTTTGATTTTGAATCATTTTGAAGTTTAATTCAAGAAATAAATCCTACATCAAAACACGCAATCTATAAACGAAAAAAATTCAATTTTATTGAATCATTCTTAAATTATCAACAGATAGCTCATTAATTATGAGAATATTAAATAAGTAAGGTTATTGACAATAGCTACAAATCAAAGTCGTTTTTTACAGGAAATTTTCCAGGTTGGATACACAATCATTTCTGATGTATCTGTCCACTCTCCCACCCATTTAAAGCCGTCATCGGCAATATCATAAAAGGTAAGTCTGTAAAAACCTTCTGTTCCATTTGGGGCCGTACTATCTTTGTACAACACGATATCCCCCTGCTCTGTTTTCTCACCGACCCACACCGAAAGTTGCTTTGAGATCTTTGGGTGAGAATAATAATGTACGTACCACTTCTTACTGTCAGGATCAAATTGTCGGATACTTCCTGAATAAGTATTATCTTCTTTGATCGTTTCATCCTGAACCCCCATACCATTCATGATATATTTAAACTTCCAGGTCATTTTCACCGGTGCGTTCCATGATTTATCCTGGTTTCTTGATTCAGACAAACAATCACAAAGTCCGATCAATTTTTCAAAATCTTTAATTTGTTGCGGAGCTTCAGGATTCGCCTGTCCAAATGGGTGTTCTTCACTTACTTCGTAACTGTCTTGTCCCTGCACAAACAGACATACCAACAGGATTGGCAAAAGTATCCTAATGGTTTTTATAGGTGCGGGCGTCATGAGTCTGCTGGTTCTTTTACATTTTTAATCCATTGAATGATACAATCCTCCAGAATCTTGAGAGGAAGACATCCTTTATTGAGAATTATAGCATGAAATTCTTTAATATCGAATTGATCACCCAATTCCTTTTCTGCAAGACTCCTTAATTCAAGTATTTTTAATTGTCCGATTTTATAAGACAGTGCCTGACCCGGATTTGCCATATATCGCTCCACTTCACTGGTTAATATTGCTTTAGTAAGAGATTCATGATCCATAGAATATTGGATTGCCTGTTCCCTTGTCCAACCTTTTGAATGCAGACCAGTATCAACAACCAATCGCACGGCTCTGTGCATTTCTCCTGTCAACATCCCAAAATATTGATAAGGATCAGTATATAAACCAAGCTCCTTCCCAAGCGATTCAGCATACAAGGCCCAACCTTCTCCATAAGCACTTAACCGTAGGTTTTTTCTAAATACAGGAAGGGAATCATTCTCCTGTGTTAAGGCAACCTGATAATGATGCCCTGGTATGGCTTCATGTAAAAACAATGATTCATCACTTAGAATGTTATAGGAGCTCACATCTGGAATAGGAATATAAAAAATACCCGGCCTGTTCTCTTTCAGAGACCCTAAGGTATATTGAGCACTTGCCGAAGCTTCTCTAAATGCCTCTGTACGTTTTACGACAAATTTTGTTTTTGGCTTCTCCCTGAACATTTTTTTTAATTGAGGACTCATTTGTTGATGAATGCGATTGAAATGGTCAATAACCTGTTGGGGCTTCGTATAAGGCATCAGTTCTTTGGAATTCCTGACATGATCAAAAAACTCAATCAAACTACCTTCAAAACCCAAGGTGTCCTTCATCTGATTCATTTCTGAGCTTATCCTCGCCACTTCATCCAAGCCGATCTGATGAATCTCATTCGCATTGAGATTTGTAGTGGTGTATTTTTTAATGGCAACTTTATAATAATCGGCTCCATTGGGCAACGCATCAATGCCACTTGAATTTCTACCCTCATTTAAATAGTCGGTACTGACGTAATCATGAAGTCGGGTAAATGCAGGAATTAACTTATCAGTTAACATTGCTGAATATTCTTGCGTTAACTGATCCTTTTCTTCTTTGGAAAAAGAAGCAGGAAAGTTCTTTATCGGGCTGTAGAATAAGTGATCTTCAACCTTGGTAACGCACATCGCCTTTAACTGAGGAACCACTTTAATAATAAGCGAGCTTGGTAAAACAAATCTAAGACTGGCACCTTCTTTCATTCTTTTTTCAGCAGCTCCCAACCAAAGAATAAAACCATCCAACCTATTAAGCCATTTTTGATAATCTTCAACTGTGTTAAAAGGCTGAGCTCCCTGGCCACTGGCAAACTGTCCCATTATAAAATTCCTTGACCACATCTGATCCAGGGGAAATAATTCGCTACGGAATTTTAAGGACTCCAGTTGAATATCACATTCCCATAATAAAATGGATTTACTGATCGTATCCTTCGGCCTAAGATACTGGTTATCGAAAGTCAAAACCTTCTTTCTTACACTTTTGTAAAAAGCAATGCTACTGTCTTTATACGATTTTGATAAATATTCCGGAAATTCATCATCAAACCGATGATCTCCGACCGAAGTGGCTTTTAATGGATCTAATGCCATGCTGCCATCGTAAAATTCTTCCATTAACTGTGTAAACTCCATTCTCACCTCCATCGGATCCTGGAGCAACTCCTTCGGTTTCTCCGTCTCGCATCCAATGCAAATAAGGCATACCACCAAAACTCCAATTAATGTATTTCTCATATCACTAGTTTACAAAGGTTTAAATATAAAAAAAATGATGCATTAAAAATAACCATCCCAAATCAAACCAGACATCAGTTAGTTCATCCCAGTTTTATGGAGCCCAGGCTGAAGGCTTGCTCAATAAATTAATACTTAGCAGATTTTCCGTTAGGAGAGGATTTTTCAATAAAATCCCGAATATCCTGATTGGCTGATTCAAGATCCTCTTTACGTAAATACATCATATGGCCACTGCGATAGCCTTTAAAACTCATGCGGTCTTGAAGCGCACCACTGGGATCCATTTGCCACATAGTATATTTTGCATTAAAATAAGTAGTTGCTCCGTCGTAATAACCAGATTGAAACAATACATTTAAATAAGGATTCGCTGCCATGGCCTGTCGCAGCTGTTCTCTTGTATTGTTATCCCTTCGGTCCCAGGGATGCACATTTCCAAACATCTGATACTTTATATCCGTTTTAAAATTCAATTCATTACGCATATAATAATTGATTGCAGGTGTAAAAGAATGCAGCCAGGATGTTAATTCAGCGTTGTAATCAGGACTGCTTCCTGCCAGTTTTTTATCTATTCCCAAATACCTGGAATCAAGTCTGCCAATGGTATTTCCCGAGGCATCCCTCAACAGTTCTTTCCAAAAAAAACGGGTCGGAACGTTCAGGTTATGCTCCAGAATTGACTTTTCTGACAATCCAGAATAATAAGACATTTTTTTGGCAACTGCCTTCTTTTCTTCCACCTCTAAAGCCCCTCCTTTGGCAATAGCAGGCATCAATTGGTTCACCGCATATTCCTCTGATTCCGGTAAGACTTCAAGCAAATCTTTCTGCTGTAGTGCTTGTGGTAACATTTTATGATACCAGGCCGCAGCCGTAAAATAAGGTAAATTTAAGGCCGAGGAAATTGCGGGATCTGATTGAAAGTACTTATAATCGGCTGGAGAAACCAATATCACACCATTTAAATACATCCACTGCTTTTCCTGAAGCTCCAGAGCCAATCCAGACACTCGAGTTCCGCCATAGCTCTCTCCTATTAGGAATTTAGGCGATAACCACCTGTTTTGTCTGTTTACAAAGGTATTCAGCCAGGAAGCCAGGTATTTGATATCGGCATTAATACCGAAAAAAGTTTCCTTCTTTACCTCTTCTCCTGCCATGGGTATCGTTCTTGAATAGCCCGTATTTACTGGGTTTACATAAACAATATCTGCTACATCCAATATGGAACTTTCGTTTTCATGAACCCCATAAGGCTGTTGTGGAAACCCTTCCTCATCTATATTCAAAACTTTAGGCCCCGTATAAGCTACATGCATCCAGACTGAAGCCGATCCCGGACCGCCGTTAAATGAAATTACCAAAGGACGTTTTGCCAGATCGCCGGCATTGTCTCTCTTATAATAGGTATAGTGCAGCGTTGCAATTGCCTTTCCTTCCTCGTCCCAGACTGGCTGTGTTCCTGTGGTTGCTGAATAACTTATTCGTTGCCCTTTGATGGTTGTACTATGATTTGTAACGATCATGGTATCTGCCGCTATCTCATTCATCTGTGCGAGGGCAACACTATGGAAGACCACCGTAATTCCCATTAAAACTCTTAATTTTAACTTATGCATCCTTTATCTATTAAGTGATTTATTAAATTATTCCGGGTATTCAATTCGAAGGTGGTAAATATTGTTAAGCTTTTTCTTAATTACCTTCTTAATGGTTTGAATTTCTTTAAAGGTGATATCTGAATTCATGTATTGTCCTTTACTCATCTGCCCATTAATAATCTTTTCAACCAGATCGTCAATTAACATAGCCGTTGGATCCTTGATACTTTTAGAAGCCGCTTCACAGGCATCGCACATCATTAAAATCGCTGTTTCCTTCGAAAATGGAATCGGACCCGGATACGTATAATCCTTTGGATTGACCTGATCAGGAGTAATATCGTTCTGTTTCTTGTAAAAATAATACACCATGCTGGTACCATGATGGGTTCTGATAAAATCTATGATCCGATCCGGCAAGCGGTTTTTCTTGGCAATTTCTATTCCCTTTAAAACATGATCAATGATGATATTAGCCGAATCATGAGGTGGTAATTCATTGTGAGGATTTACACTTGTTGTTTGATTTTCAATAAAATACATTGGATTGACCATTTTACCAATATCATGGTATAAGGCACCTGTTCGCACGAGCATGGCATTGGCTCCGATCTCATTGGCCGAGGCTTCCGCCAAATTGGCTACCTGCATTGAATGCTGAAATGTTCCCGGTGCTTTTTCATTGAGCTCACGCAACAATTTCGAATTCGTGTTTGATAATTCAAGCAGAGAGACATCGGATACCAGATTAAAGGTCTTTTCATAAATTAAAATTAAAAACAGAGACAAGAACGACAAAACACCGTTTAAAGAAAACATGACAAAATAACCCCATTTAAGTTGTTGGGCATTCCCTTCCTGAATAATAGAAAAAGCCAGATATGCCAGGATATAAACACCTGTAATTTTTATGATGGAAAAAAACAAATTCGCTCTTCTGTGCAATTCTGAAACAGTAAGAATCGTGACGATCCCAGCAATGATCTGTAAAAAGATAAACTCAAAACTATTGGGAACTATAAACCCAAGAATCAATACTGTTACAACGTGCGCAAACAAACCTAACCTCGCATCAAAAAAAGCTTTAAAAATAATAGGCAGTATAATGATGGGCACCACATAGATATAGTTCACCCAGTATTTCTGTACAATAGTGACCAAGAAAACAATGAGGATAATATTAAAGAAAATAAAGGTTAGTTTGGTGTTATTTTCCCATATATTCTTACGATAACGCTGTAAAAAAAGCATCAACATCAAGAGAACAAGTGCGACTAAAATGGTATAGCCAAAAACGATCCAATTGTAATTTGATTTACTCCACAATTGTGAATCATACTCGTTCTTTAGAGACATTAGTATCTCATATTTAGCCCCTTCAACTACATCACCTTTAGCGATTATTCTTTCATTCTCTGTGACCAGTCCCTTATTCACCGTTATATTTTTTACCTCCTCATCTATGACTTTCTGGGTAAATGCTTCATCATAAAAAATATTGGGCTCTAAAATTTCAAAAAACAAGGTGGTGAAATTTTGTTCTAAGCGTTGATACCTTGTGTTATTAAAATACTTTTGGATCGCCGGAACCAACATTTCCGTTGTAAATAATTTATCCGATAGGATATCCTCCACCTCATTACCCCTTCTCAGGGAGACGATGGTATTCTTTGCCACCTTGTCATTATCTGATTTATTCAGAAAACCCTCCTGATAGACCGTTTTTAGAAAACGCTGCCCGAATGTTTTTATCCGGTTTTTACCAAGGCCTGTCGCCGCCGAATCCTCTTGAATCAGCAGAATTTTTGACATATATTGCTCCTCAACTTGCTGATAGACATCCTCTTTGATCGTAAAAAACAATTTCTTATTACCTTCAATTTCTTCAATCTCTTTTGCAACATCCTCATCTGTCTTTAAAATGGCAAAATCAAAGGGGGCATATAAGTTTTCATATTGCCAGGGCTTACCTTTTTGAATATTATACTTGAATTGTCCTCCCTTTGGAAACAAGTATACAATAGTAACGGTTATGGCTATAAACAGAATAATTTTATAGACCAGGGCGTGATTTTGGTAGTATTTGTTTAAAAAATCCTTCATGCAATTGAATTACAGTTTCAAATGTAAAAAATTATACTTCAAAACTCAGTTTTTTAAAGAACTTATACAACTACTAATACTGAGATAAATAAAAATAGTCATAAAACGAAAGGTCAAATCTCAAATTTCCATTTAAACAGATACGTTGACGATCATTTTTCTTTATCCCATCCAAGAGGAATCTCACTAAAATTATTTACTTTCGCAATAGTCATTAATCATAAAAAATGTACGCAAACATCATAGTTTCCATTTAATCTATTTGAACATGAAAGAAGTTGTTATAGTTTCTGCTGTTAGAACACCCATTGGCAGTTTTTTAGGTAGCCTCTCAGAGGTTTCAGCGAGCAAGTTAGGCGCGGCAGCCATTAAAGCTGCTCTGCAAAAAGTTGATCTTGCCCCCTCTGAAGTAGATGAAGTATTTATGGGAAATGTGGTTCAGGCAGGTGTGGGACAGGCGCCTGCTAAACAGGCTGCTCTATTTGCAGGAATTCCTGATACTGTGCCTTGCACGACTATTAATAAGGTATGTGCCTCAGGAATGAAAGCAATTGCCTTTGCAGCTCAATCTATTAAATGTGGTGATGCTGACATCGTTGTTGCCGGTGGAATGGAAAACATGAGTATGATCCCCCATTATATGCAGGGTCGAAAAGGTCAAAAATTTGGAAATATTCAAATTGAAGACGGCTTGTTAAAAGATGGATTGGTCAACGTTTATGACGGCAAACATATGGGTACCTGTGGAGATGCCTGCGCTGAAAAGTATGAGTTTTCTAGAGAAGATCAGGATAAATTTGCCATCGAATCGTACAAAAGATCAGCGGCGGCCTGGGAATCTGGAAAATTCAACAATGAAGTGATCCCCGTGGAAATTCCTCAAAGGAGAGGCGAACCTGTAATTATGAGCGAGGATGAAGAATTTAAAAATGTAAAACTTGAGAAAGTACCTAACCTGCGTCCTGCATTTTCGAAGGATGGCACGGTGACCGCTGCCAACGCATCTACTTTAAATGATGGAGCGGCTGCATTGGTCATTATGAGCCGGGAAAAAGCGAAGGAACTAGGTATAGAAGCTGTTGCTATCATCGATGGATATGCAGATGCTTCTCAAGAGCCGGAATGGTTTACAACTGCCCCCGCAAAAGCATTACCCAAGGCACTTTCAAATGCTGGAATTGACGCGAAACAGGTTGATTATTATGAATTGAATGAAGCATTTTCTGTTGTGGGCTTGGCGAATATCAAATTATTGGACCTGGACCCTGAAAAAGTAAATGTGCACGGTGGAGCGGTATCACTGGGTCACCCCTTAGGATGTTCAGGGGCACGTATTATTGTTACATTAATGAATGTTTTACAACAAAATAACGGTAAAATTGGTGCTGCAGGAATTTGCAACGGCGGAGGTGGTGCAAGTGCCATGGTCATACGTCTGGCCTAATTACTGGACAAAAGATCACTAAAGACTCTACATGGAATTCGGTATATGTCATTTGAATTTTATCGCACTCAGGAAGGAAGCTTCTGACCAAAGTGAAATGGTTTCTCAAATCCTTTTTGGTGAAACTTTTCAGGTACTGATCGATGAAGGAGAATGGCTAAAGGTTCATTTGGATTATGATTTCTATGAAGGTTGGGTTTTAAAAAAGCAAACAACCGAGTTATCCAAAGAAACATACCAGCAAGTTCTTGACGAGGACACTACCTGTTCGGATGAAATGGCGACGTTTATTGAAGATGACAAAAAACAGTTACAAATTCTAACCCTTGGAGCCTGCTTGCCTGAATACAAAAACGGTCAGTTCAAAATTGGTGAGAAGAGCTATAGCTTCGATGGGGATATTCTCTCTGGAAGAATGCCGAAACATCATTTGGTCAGCACTGCCTATAAGTTTGTTAATACGCCTTTTTTATGGGGCGGAAGAACAGTTTTTGGTGTTGATTGTTCGGGCTTCACTCAAATGGTGTATAAAATTAACGGGTACCAACTTTTTAGAGATGCACACCAGCAAGCAAGTCAGGGAGAAGTATTAAGTTTTATTGAAGAATGTGAACCTGGAGATTTGGCATTTTTTGATAATGAAGACGGTGAAATCATTCACACAGGTATTGTTTTAGCCAACAATTATATCATTCATTGCAATGGAAAGGTTCGCATTGACAGGCTGGATTCTAGTGGTATTTACAATGTAGACACCCATAGACATACCCATAAACTGCGAGTGATGAAGCAGTTGTTCTAAAACACTCATATGGAACTCTTTATGACATTTTATAAGAATAATTATGGAAGTAAGAAAACGTAAAATATTTGCAATATCAATTTTATTGATTGTAGTATTCTTATTGTGGAAAGCCTTCTTAAATTACGACAATAAATACCTTTCTGTTAGCCCTGACCTCGGTGAAATATCAGGCATTGAATTTGATAAAGATGGGAATCTTTGGGCCATCAATGACAGTGGTAACAGTACTGAAATTCATCAAATTGATTCCTTAGGTGAGATTCACAGGTCTGTGAAAATCACAAACGCAAAAAATATTGATTGGGAAGATTTGACCCAGGATGATTTTGGACACTTTTTTATTGGTGATTTCGGCAACAACAAAAACAACAGGAATGATCTTACCGTTTATAAAATTGAAAATCCAATAGATTTAAAAGCAAGGGAAACAGAGGCTGAAATAATCAAGTTTAAATTCTTTGACCAGGACTTGAATAATACAACAGACAGTGTCAAAAATTATGACCTTGAGGCCTTTCTTTTTTATAAAGGACGTCTGTATTTATTTACAAAAAACAGAACAAAACCTTTTGATGGTTATACGAATTTGTATAGAATGGAAGATTATGCCTCCAATCAGAAAGCACAGAAAGTAGGCAGGTTTAAAACCTGTCAGGCGGGTAAATATCAATGCTGGATTACAGGAGCTGCCATCAGCCCCAACAGGAAAGTCATGGCCTTATTAGGGTCTAATAAAATTTGGATTTTCAAAAACTGGAAAGGGGATGATTTCTTTACTGGAGCTGTTTCAGAAATAGACCTGGGCATGATTACACAAAAAGAAGCAATTACTTTTATGAATGATTCGACGCTGGTGATTGCTGACGAAAACTTCAGAGGCATCGGTGGAAATCTTTATAAGTATGATATTGATTGATGTATAAAGAACAAAAAAAAAGCCATCAATGAATGATGGCTTTTAATACTTTATAGATTCAATTATTTTAAAGAATCATATTTCTCTTTCATTGTCTGGAACTTGTCATCCATTTCAGTGTTCTCATACAAACTCATCAATGTTCTGATGGTATCTACATCGTCAGGTCTTAACTCATAAGCCTTTTCATATAAAGGAATAACACTTTTATACAATTCAGATTGCTTGGCCTTGATTTCATCGTATTTGTCGAAGTTGTTTAAACTCTTGTTCATTTCTTCAACCAATGCTTTGTCATCTTCTAACATTGCAGAACCTAAATTGATATAACCATCTACATACGTAGGATCTAGCTCAATACATTTATTATAGTATTCTTTTGCTTTTTCATATTCTCCCTGCTCACCGCTAATCACACCTAAATTAAAGAATAGCGCTGCATTGGTAGGATCAATTTCAATTGCCTCATTCATTAACGTCGCAAATTCATCCTTATTTCCTAATTTGATCTGAAGGTTCGCTTCCGTTAAAATTAGATTTACATCCTCAGGAGCTACTGCTCTGGCATCTCTTACTGCGGCAAGGGCTTTTTCAGTGTCCCCTTTTTCAACATAAACAAAAGCAATGTTTTTGATCACTGTTGGTTGTTTTGAATCAGAAGTTTCTACTTTAGGATCTGAATACGTTCCTGTTTTAACCATCAGGTCCATATTGTTTTCGGTTCCCATGTTTTCTCTTTCTCCTGTCTCTTTATTCACTGCTGTATATTCAGTTGATATACCGGTAAAACCGATGTCTTTCAAGGTAGTGAAATAAGCAAGTGCCTTGTCATAATCTTTATCCAAATAAGCGGCGTTCGCAGCATACTCCAGATACACGGTATCTTTTGGACTCATATTATACACTTGATACAATTCTGTTTTTGCAGCAGAATAGTTCTTGTTTTGATAAGATTCGATTCCTTTCGCAGAAACTTCAGAAACCATGGCGTTTAATGTTGGCTCAGCCATCACAGAATACTTTGTGGATCCCATTGTTTCTTCAACGTCAAATAAAGCGTTGAATGATTCAGCAGCTGCTTGATAATTAGCCTCACTTGGGTCAGTTTTTGCTAAAGCAGCATAACTCTCACCTTTTAAGTAATAAAACTTTGCTTTTGTCTTATCATCCGCACCTGAGATTAACCCTTCTGCTTTTGTAAGTTGGTCAATAGCTGTTGTATAATCACTTTTCTTGATCGCTTTTTCAGCAGCTTTTAATTCATCCTTTTGAGCAAATGTTGCAGTACATATAAACAATGCTACTAACAACAAAATTTGATTTTTCATTTTAAATATTTAACAAATTATATATCGATTAATTAGCGTGCAAAATTAATCATTTTGTTCGTTACTTTCATGATTTTCATCAGTTTTTATTTCATTATCAGCGATTTCCGAAACCTCATCCTCCTCACTTTTAACTTTGGCTACAGCAGCAATCGAATCATTTTCTTTAATATTTATCAATTTTACTCCTTGCGTCGCTCTTCCCATAACACGTAAATCGGAAACCGACATTCTTATCGTGATACCAGATTTATTGATAATCATTAAATCATTGTCATCAGTCACATTCTTAATAGCAACCAACTCTCCAGTTTTATCCGTTATATTAATGGTCTTGACACCTTTTCCACCACGATTCGTAATTCTGTAATCATCAAGCTTCGATCTTTTACCGTATCCTTTTTCAGAAACAACCAAAATATCACTGTCATCGTCTGAAATAGAAACCATACCAACCACTTCATCCTTATCATCTCTCAATCTGATTCCGCGAACACCTGAGGCATTTCTACCCATCGGTCTGGTCTTCCCTTCCTCAAACCTGATAGATTTCCCAGACTTGGCAGCAATCATGATCTGACTCTCTCCATTTGTCAGTTTAGCTTCGAGCAGTTCATCACCATCTTTGATGGTAATCGCATTGATACCATTGGTTCTTGGTCTGGAATACTGCTCCAACGATGTTTTCTTGGTTTGACCTTTCTTGGTGACCATCACCACATAGTTACTGTTCACATATTCCTCATTTTTTAAGTCCTGCGTGACCAGGAAGGCTTTCACCTTGTCATCATTTTCTATATTGATCAGGTTCTGAATAGCCCTTCCTTTTGAAGTTTTGTTTCCTTCAGGGATTTCATAAACGCGCATCCAGAACACTTTTCCTTTTTGCGTAAAGAACAACATGTACTGATGGTTTGTGGCCGAAAACAAATGCTCAAGGAAATCTTCATTTCTTGTAGCTACTCCTTTTTGACCTCTACCACCTCTATTTTGCGTTTTATATTCAGAAAGGTCCGTTCTTTTGATATAACCGGCATGAGAAATAGTAACAACCACCTTTGAGTTAGGGATCATATCTTCAATATTCAATTCTCCACCTGCATATTCTATCACGGATCTTCTTTCATCTCCGTACTTATCTTTGATCTCAAGAAGTTCATCTTTGATAATGTTCATTCTTCGTGGTTCATTCGCAAGAATATCTTTCAAATCTTCGATCAATTTCATGATCTCCTCGTATTCAGCTCTTAACTTATCTTGTTCCAGACCCGTTAATTGCCTCAACCTCATTTCAACAATGGCCTTGGCCTGAATTTCAGTTAATTCAAATCTGTCGATTAACTTGGTTCTTGCCTCATCTGCATTTCCAGAGGCACGAATTAATTTAATTACTTCATCGATATTATCACTGGCAATGATCAGACCTTCAAGGATGTGTGCTCTTGCTTCCGCTTTGGCCAGTTCAAACTTTGTTCGTCTGATAACTACTTCATGTCTGTGGTCTACAAAATGAACGATCAAATCTTTCAGGTTCAGCACCTCAGGCTTGCCATTTACCAAGGCAATATTATTCACACTAAAGGAAGTTTGCAGCGCCGTGTACTTGTACAATTTATTCAACACAATATTAGGTATGGCATCTCTTTTTAAAACGTATACCAACCTTCTTCCTTTTCTACTTGTTTCATCCCTGATAGATGCTATTCCATCTATTTTATGATCGTTGATCAGATCCACGGTCTTTTTAAGAAGCTCCGATCCGTTTACCTGATACGGTAATTCAGTAACTACAATACATTCCCTGCCATTTACTTCTTCAAAATTGGCTTTTGCCCGCATTACAACACGTCCTCTACCTGTCAGGAAAGCCTGTTTTACACCTTCATATCCGTAAATGGTACCACCTGTAGGAAAATCTGGAGCTTTGATATATTCTATAAGTTCTTCAACTTCAATAGCATTGTTATCAATGTAAGCCACCGTTCCATCAACCACTTCACTTAAATTGTGAGGTGCCATATTGGTCGCCATACCTACAGCAATACCTGAGGCTCCGTTCACCAATAAACTAGGAATTCTGGTTGGTAATACCGTTGGTTCCTGTAAGGTGTCATCAAAATTCAAACGATGATCTACTGTATCTTTTTCGATATCCGCCAACATGTCTTCTGAGATCTTTCTCATTCTGACCTCTGTATAACGCATTGCAGCCGGACTGTCACCATCAGGAGAACCAAAGTTACCTTGTCCATCCACCAATTCATAACGCATACTCCAATCCTGAGCCATACGTACCATGGCATCATAAACAGAGGTATCTCCGTGTGGATGATATTTACCAAGAACCTCCCCTACTACTCTTGCAGATTTCTTATGAGCTCCGGTTGCTTTTATCCCTAATTCATGCATTCCAAATAACACCCTTCTGTGAACGGGTTTCAATCCATCTCTCACATCTGGTAAAGCTCTTGAAACAATTACAGACATTGAATAATCAATGTATGCAGATTTCATTTCTTCCTCAATATTAATTGGAATTATCTTATCGTTTTCTGCCATATTATCTAAGCGTTTTTAATCGTTTTTTTTAGCAGGAGCAATATACAATTATTCTTATTTTTAGTGATGCCAAGCCCCGTTTTTATTAAGATTAGTTATTAACAATACTTCCGCATTATTTCACTGAATTTTAGTAACTTAGTATGAAGTTAAAAGTTGCTGATAACTTTTGTAATGAATAAGTTAAAATTTCTACTAAATTTACAAGATAAACAACAAGCATATGGACGATAATTTTTCACCAAAAGTAAAGGATGTGATTGCCTATAGTAAGGAAGAGGCTTTGAGATTGGGGCATGATTTTATAGGAACAGAACACCTGATGCTTGGTATTTTGCGAAAAGGTAAGGGCGAAGCATACGATATATTGAACACCTTCGAATTGAATTTTTCTGCTTTAAGAAAAAAAATAGAATTGCTTCATGAAGTGGGTTCAGCCTCGGCAGAGGTCAATGATAAAAAAAGTCTTCATTTGACAAAGCAGGCGGAGAAAGCACTTAAAACCACCTTTTTAGAGGCCAAGTTATATAAAAGCGATGCGATAAGCACTGCCCACTTATTACTGTGTATTTTAAGAAACGAAAATGACCCTACCACGAAAGTACTGCATAACTTTGATGTTTTTTATGAAGATGTAAAAGAAGTTTTTCAGGAATTATTTGCAGGAACGAAGGAGGAAGATATTACAGAATCTCCAGTGGCCGAAACACCACCTGAAGACTTCAACGATCCTCAAAAAAACCCGTACCAGGGATCTAAAGGAAAGGTTGTAAAGAAGTCAAAAACACCTGTTTTAGACAATTTTGGAAGGGACCTGACCTTGATGGCTGAAGCAGGGAATTTAGATCCTGTAGTGGGCCGACAACAAGAAATTGAGCGTATTTCTCAAATACTAAGTAGAAGAAAGAAAAACAATCCCATCCTGATTGGAGAACCAGGAGTAGGTAAATCTGCCATTGCAGAAGGATTGGCCTTGCGCATCATTCAGAAAAAAGTTTCCAGAATTTTATTTAATAAAAGAATCGTTTCCCTGGATCTTGCCAGCTTGGTAGCAGGTACAAAATACAGAGGGCAATTTGAAGAAAGAATGAAGGCCTTGATGAATGAGTTGGAAAAGAACGATGATATCATCCTTTTTATCGATGAGATTCACACCATTGTTGGAGCCGGTGGCGCAACAGGGTCATTGGATGCCTCCAATATGTTTAAACCTGCCCTGGCCAGAGGAGAGATACAATGTATCGGTGCCACTACCCTGGATGAGTTTAGACAGAATATTGAAAAAGACGGAGCTTTGGAAAGACGTTTCCAAAAAGTGATGGTGGAGCCGACTTCTGTGGAAGAAACCATTCAGATTCTGGACAATATAAAAAACAAATATGAAGACCATCACAATGTGGTGTTCACGCCCGAAGCGATCAAAGCCTGTGTTACGTTGACGAATCGTTATATGACTGACAGATACCTGCCGGACAAAGCCATTGATGCGCTGGATGAAGCAGGGTCACGTATTCATATCACAAATATTGTGGTGCCCAAAACGGTTCTTGAGTTGGAGAAAAAACTCGAAGAAATAAGGGAGCACAAAAATGATGTGGTAAAAAGTCAAAAATATGAGGAAGCAGCAAAGCTTCGTGATGATGAAAAACGTACAGAAAAAGAATTAGAAACGGCTCAAACCGACTGGGAAGAGCATTCTAAGCTGCACAAGGAAACCGTCACAGAAGATAATGTTGCGGAAGTTGTGAGCATGATGACCGGAATCCCTGTAAACAGAATTGCAGAGGCAGAAAGTAAAAGACTCAAAGACCTTCCGAATTTGATTAAAGGAAAGGTAATTGGTCAGGATGAAGCGGTAAGCAAAGTTGTAAAAGCGATTCAAAGAAACCGAGTAGGTTTAAAAGATCCTAACAAACCAATTGGTTCTTTTATATTTCTGGGTCAGACCGGTGTAGGTAAAACACAGTTGGCCAAAATTCTGGCAACTGAATTGTTTGATTCTGCAGATGCACTTGTTCGTATTGACATGAGTGAATATATGGAAAAGTTCGCCATATCAAGATTAATTGGTGCGCCTCCCGGTTATGTAGGTTATGAAGAAGGTGGTCAGTTGACTGAAAAGATCAGACGCAAGCCATATGCAGTAGTTTTACTCGATGAAATTGAGAAAGCGCATCCAGATGTGTTTAATATGCTGCTTCAGGTCTTAGATGATGGTTATATTACGGATAGTCTGGGGAGAAAAATTGATTTCAGACATACGATTATCATTATGACTTCAAATATTGGCTCACGTCAATTAAAGGATTTTGGAACCGGAGTTGGATTTGGTACCTCGTCAAAGAAAGAACAGGCGGATGCCAATGCCAAGAGTGTTATTGAAAATGCCTTGAAAAAAAGCTTTGCACCGGAGTTCTTGAATAGAATTGATGATGTGATCATCTTTAATGCCTTAGAAAGAGCTGATATTCATGCCATTATTGACATCGAATTAGAAAAGCTATTAACAAGAATCTCAGGTTTGGGCTATCAGTTGAAATTAAGTGATGCCGCAAAAGATTTTATTGTTGATAAAGGATTTGACAGACAATATGGAGCGAGACCTTTAAAAAGGGCCATTCAAAAGTATATTGAAGATGCCCTGGCAGAAGAAATCGTAAATGCCAATTTAAATGAAAATGACAGTATCTTTTTGGATTTGGACAAAGACAAAAATGAACTGACAATTAAAATTGATAAGACCAAAGAGTCTAAATAAAAAAAAGGAGGCTTCGGCCTCCTTTTTTTTATCAATTTACGATAATTTATCTTTTAAGTCACTGGCCTTGGATTTGATTTTGCGTAATCTCAGGGCGAGCGTTATATTCGCGACACCAAGCAGCAATAAGGTAAATGCCAGGGTATAGACTAAATAACTGGCACCAATCAAGGGGTTGATGATCGACATCATGGCAAAGATCACAACCAGAATTCCAAATAATAAAATCCAGCCCCAGTCACTAGCGCCAATACTCTTGAGATTAAAGGCAACGGAGATCAAATTAAATCCTCTGAAAAGCAACCAAAACCCAATAAACATAGAAAAAAGAACAATGGTCAATCCTGGATACTTCAACAGAATAAAACCAATGATCACATCGAATATCCCTCCTGCGAGATACAGACCAAAATTCTCAATATCCTCTTTGTTTGTGAGGGCAAAAAATACGTTGAAGAGACCACTTACAAAAATTAATGCACTGAATAGACTGGCCAACCCGATAAAACTTTCTACCGGAGTTGTAAACATCCAATAAGAACTAATGAGTAATAAAATACCCAAGATTAAAAATACCCACCAATTTTTGACGGTTCCTGTTACTGCTGAAATAAGATTTGACATAGTTATTTGTTTAAGATTTGATTAAAGATAAGGATTGTTAGTTACAAATACAGAACGTACTGAAAATTAGCGTCATCATATGATTCGTATTTAAAGTAAAAATGATTATTTAATTTATAGATATATGTGAAAAAAAATGCAGTATTATCAAGTAATTTTTAATGACGTATGATTTAATTAAAAAAAATATAATATTCTTTACCAATTAAAAAAAGAAATATATATTTGCTGCATCATGCAAGAAATAGTTAACATTCATACTTCAAATCGCCGTCGTCCAACGACTGCAACGTTCACTATTACTACCCTTTAGGGGTTCTCTTATATATTACTACGTCTACCAGGAGCATATTCACGAAGAACAAATGCATCCATAAAGTTCAAAATACAATTTAGCTTATAAAACAAATACCATGATAGTATCAAAATTTGGGGGAACATCAGTCGGTTCTGCCGAAAACATAAAAAAAGTAATACAAATAGTCCAAAGTAAATCTGAAGCTTCAGCGGTTGTTGTCTCGGCCTTGGGGGGAGTTACCAATCTCTTGATCAAAGCCTCTCAACAGGCATTAGAAAATAATGTGAACTATGCGGACATCGTCGACGAAATTGAAGATCGACACTTTCAAACAATTGAAGGTTTATTGCATCATGACAATCAAACGGTCTGTAAAGCAGAGGTAGCTAAAAAACTAAATCAATTAAAGGACATCCTGAATGGTGTGGCACTTTTAAATGATCTTTCAGAAAAAACAACGGCCAGAATAGTCAGTTTAGGAGAACAACTATCATCTTTTATTATTCACCAAAGCATGTTACAGGCAGGAATCAAAGCGCAACTTGTAAATAGCAGTGAATGCATCAAGACGGATGACCAGTTTTTAAACGCACAGGTGGAATTAGAAAAGACCTATGGAAATATAAAAGCAAAAATAAAGGAGAGTGACGCACAGGTGCACATACTTCCGGGATTTATTGCATCGAATAACAAAGGTGAAATTACAACCTTGGGACGTGGTGGTTCTGATTTTACTGCTGCCCTTGTTGCAAATGCAGTATCAGCAAGTCTGTTAGAAATATGGACGGATGTAAGTGGCATGTTTACTGCAAATCCTCAATTAGTCAGACAGGCCTACCCTATTGAAGAAATTTCATATCAGGAAGCCATGGAACTCTCGCATTTCGGTGCTAAAGTCTTGTACCCGCCAACCATTCAACCCGTTCTGGATAAGAATATTCCTATTTTGATCAAAAACACCATGGCGGCCGAAGACAAAGGCACTTTAATCACTGAAAAATCATTGGTTTCTGGCTCTATTGTTAAAGGAATAAGTCATATTGGGGATATTGCACTGCTCACCTTAGAAGGTAACGGCATGGTGGGTGTTCCCGGAATTTCCAAACGCTTGTTTGGAGCCCTGGCTCAAAACAATATCAATGTGAAGTTTATCACACAGGCCTCGAGCGAGCATTCCATATGTATCGCCATAGATTCGAATGAAAGTACATTGGCCAAACAAGCCGTTGACGCAGCATTTGAATTTGAAATTCTTCAACACAAGGTCAATCCATTAATTGTTGAAGACGGACTGGCCATTATTGCCTTGGTGGGTGATCACATGAAATCACATCAGGGAATAAGTGGAAAAATGTTCTCAGAACTGGGCAACAATAATGTAAACATCCGAGCGATAGCGCAAGGTTCAACTGAGAAGAACATCTCAGCGGTTATTAATGAAAAGGACGTTAGAAAAGCCTTGAATTCATTACATGCTGTCTTTTTTGAGGATCAGATCAAGCAAATCAATCTATTTGTAGTGGGTATTGGCAATGTTGGTGGAAAATTAGTTGAGCAAATACGTTCTCAATACAAGTATCTTCTGGAAAACCTTCACCTAAATATACGGGTGGTAGCAGTCGCTAATTCAAGAAAAATGTTGTTTGATCCGTCTGGGGTAGATCTGGAAAAGTGGGAAGATGAATTGGATGCAAAAGGACTAAGCTCTGATATGTCAGCCTTTATGGTCAAAATGAAGGAGCTCAATTTGAGAAACTCTGTATTTGTGGACAATACGGCAAATCAAGATGTACCCGATTTGTATGAAGCATGCTTGAAGCATAGCATTGCGGTGGTTGCTTGTAATAAAATTGCCTGTTCATCAAGCCTGGACAATTATAAGAACCTCAAATATTTATCGAGAAAATACAATGCTCCTTTCTTGTTTGAAACAAACGTGGGCGCAGGTTTACCAATTATTGATACCTTAAACAATTTGATTTCATCTGGGGACGAAATCACTGAAATTCAAGCAGTACTTTCCGGAAGTTTGAATTTTATTTTTAATAATTTCTCGGCGGATAGTTCATTTTACAATGTAGTTGAACAAGCAGGTATTGAAGGTTATACGGAGCCGGACCCAAGAATTGACCTCAGTGGTATTGATGTGATGCGAAAGATATTAATATTGATGCGTGAAAGTGGTATGCCTTGCGAACTTGATGATATTGAGAATGATTCGTTTTTACCTCAGGTATCTTTAGATGCCAATACTGTTCCAGATTTTATGGAAACTTTAAAGCAGGCTTCTCAGCATTTTGAGGACCTCAGAACGAAGGCCGAAGCAGCAGACAGCAGACTGAAATATGTAGCTTCCTATAAAAATGGCAAAGCTAAAGTAGGCTTACAGCACATTCCTAAAGAGCATCCGTTTTACAACCTGGATGGCAAAGATAATATTGTGCTTTTCTATACCAATCGATATAAGGATCAACCATTGATCATAAAAGGTGCCGGTGCCGGTGCAGAGGTTACAGCTTCTGGAATTTTTGGCGACATCATCAGAACAGGAAATAAATAGAAGCTATGGATGTTCAGGAAATAAAAGTATTTGCTCCGGCTACCATTGCCAATGTTTCATGCGGCTTTGATGTTATGGGATGTTGTCTGGATTCTGTCGGAGATATCATGGTCTTAAAAAGAAGATCAGAGAAAGGTATTGTCATAAGTAAAATCCATGGTGAAACACTTCCTATGGAACCTGAAAAGAATGTAGCAGGAGTAGCCATTATGGCGCTTTTGGATGCCCTCAATGAGCAACCTGACTTTGGATTTGACATTGAAATTGACAAAAGGATAAAACCGGGAAGTGGCATTGGAAGTAGCGCTGCCAGTGCTGCTGGTGCTGTTTTTGCTGCTAATGAACTGCTGAACAGACCCTTCACGAATCATGAACTGATTCCCTTTGCAGCGGAAGGTGAACGAGCAGCTTGTGGTGCACCCATCGCTGATAATGTAGCCCCTGCCCTTTTAGGTGGGTTTACCCTGGTCAAAGAAACCGAGCCCATCAAAGTCATCGAATTACCTTCTATTGATGGTTTGTACGCTACCATTATTCATCCCCAGATAGAGATTAAAACATCTTTGTCCCGCGATATTTTGCCAGATCATGTCAGTTTGAAAAAAGCAATTCATCAATGGGCGAATGTGGGAAGTCTGGTGCATGCACTCCATACAAATGATCATGAATTATTTGCAGATTCACTGAAAGACTATATCGTTGAACCACATCGGTCAAAATTGATTCCGGAGTTTGACAATGTGATAAAAGCATCGGTTGATGCAGGTGCTCTTGGAGGTGGTATATCAGGGTCAGGACCTTCAATTTTCACATTCAGTAAAAGTGAACAAATAGCTGATAATGTGAAATTAGCAATTGAAAAAATATATAAAAACACGTCTATTCCTTTTCATGTTTATACGAGTAGAATTAATGAACTGGGAGTAAAAATAATACACAAGAAATAATGCAATTCTATAGTTTAAACAAGAAGGCCCCTAAGGTAAGTTTTAAAGAAGCAGTGATCAAAGGAATTGCGCCCGATAAAGGTCTATACTTTCCTGAACGTATAAAAAAACTCCATTCCGATATATTTAAAAACATCGACAACTATTCGAATA
>NZ_JBPCUJ010000171.1:0-15546 GCF_051011215.1 Lutimonas sp. | reverse complement strand
TCGCTGATTTCCAGGGAGGCTATGTGGTGAACCCTGTGACGAATTTACAATTGTTCGGTGGGGTTACTTTTAGAAACTTCTCTCCGGGTCCGGATCCATCAGGAAATGTGATTTCTGAAAACAATACCACCTGGTTTACGATTGGTTTCAGATCCAGTCTGTTTAACTGGTATTTTGATTTTTAGAAATAAAATCCGAACCCTACTTTTACGGCAAAATTCGTAGCTCCCGGCAGGTCGCGATAACTGCCTCTGTATTCAAAATCAACTCGTAACAACTTGAAGATATTTCCGATCCCAAAATGGTATTCCCAGTAAATGTTTTCCGGTGCTACATAAATAACATCAGAGGCATTAATGTCCCTGTTTGCTTGCGAAATTCCTCCTACTACTCCTCTGATTCCAATAATCTCCCTCCATTGTAGATCTCTGATAAAAGGAATTTTAGCGAAGATTTTACCGTTAAAATTATGTTCCAGATGCAGAGAGACGTATTCATCGGTTACAAATTCATAATAATCCAATAGATCAAATAGTTTTTTTGAAGTAAAAAAGGTCTGGTTACCTGGTACAATATTCAGTAATTGTAAAGGAACCGGATTAAAGGTTTTACCTATTTCAAACGTAGATCTCAATTTGCCAAATAATCCCAATTGTATGGGCTGTTCATAAAAGAACTGTAATTTATGATAATCGAAGTCACTGTTAAATACTCCTTTTAACCCCTTGGTATAACTAAAAAAGAAAGTAGGATACCTGCCTTCATTACTAACACTTCTCTCCACACCAAAACCATATGACTTTCTGTTCGGCGTATACTGAACCGCAAAACTAACATCCACCTGTTCAATGCTTGATTGAATATCTCCATTCTCATCTATATAATCAACATTGAACTTTTCAGGGTCGGCTGATTCTAGCGTTTTAAAAGTGGTCCCAACCCTCAAATCCAGGTTCTTAGCAGGTTCAAAACTCACTTTTAAATTTGTCAAATCAATATTAGACAGTTTCGAATTATCACCTCTTGTAAATATGGAGGTTGTGGCAAAACTTCGCTCCAACACTTCGTTGGCAGTTGTAAGACTCACCCCTAACTGCTCAATATCCTTTCTTGTTCCCAAGGACAATATCCAACGGTCCTGACCTTTGAACAGGTATTTCCCCTCTACTCCGTATTTAAACTTCGCATCCATAAAGCCATAGGCCAGGTAACCTTTAACGCGCCATTTATCATTTTGACTCCAATAGGTTCTCGCGCCGGCCTTTAAACGCAGCCCTTCTATATCATTGTAGCCAATGGTAGAAAACACAGGTCCAAAATCCCAGCCTTTTGAAAAATTCCAATAGCCTGAGGCAAGTATTTCACCGATGGTATTAATCTGTTGAAAACGCTTTACATTCTGTAACGTATCCAACATCTGATAAATCCCTATTTCATTTTTACTAAGTTCTTCCTGCCTGTTTTGCTCCCAAAATTCATCCGACTGGTTATACATCAATTCATTGTCCTGAATCTGCTCTTTATAAAACTCATCCGGACGTTTTACATTAAAAATATGCCGGTCAAACAAGGTTGTTCTCTTACCATAAACGCCCTTGGATTTATCTTTCTGGTTCAGGGCAAAATCTGTCATGATATAATCCCTTTTTAAAAGAAAAACAGAATCATTCAAAACATCAAACTCCTGTTCGATATAGATGTCTTTTACCCAGTTGACATTGGCGTTTTTTGTGGCATACATTTGAATTTCCTTGATGGCAAAGGTCGTATCACTTACCCAAAAATCTCCTTTAAAGGTCAGTTCATTCTTCCTCCTTGGATAAAACAAGATGTTGTAACACCATTTATTATCTATAAAACTACTGTCAGTCAACACATAATTATACACCTCCGGACCTAATTTTGACAGAGGACTGGAAAACTTCTTATCAAAAAACAATAGGTAGTTATCATAAATATCAAAATCGACATACAATTGCTTTAAAAAAGAAATCAACGCCTGGTTATCCGAATATCCAGAATTCTTATTGGCAACCATCACACTATTCCTTTTCCTGGGAAAAATATTTTTTCCATACGTTTTATATACCGATTCATTGATAAAAATAGGCAGGTACACCTTACCGGTAATTTTTGAAGTATCAATCTGGTCAAAAACCATTTCCATCCCATCAAAAATCTTTTTATCCATTAAATTCTCATCGATGTTGTTCAAGTCAAACTCGATCTTTTCATAACGATCAAATTCATAGCGGTCATACATATTAAGACCATTTTTCCTTTTTTTTGACCATATCTTCCGAAGGATATCAATTGCCGGATTATTTTTCTTATCAATTTTTCCTGAATACACCCGTACTTCTTTTAATTGATCTCTGCCTTCCTCTAAAACAATGCGGAGATTGGTCGTAATTCCGTCCAAAGGAACTAATTGAGTCTCAAAACCAACGAAAGAAACCTCCAATTGCTCATGATCTTCCTCAGATGCCAAATAAAATTTCCCATTTTCATCAGAAATGGTCCCATATGTTGATCCTTCAAAGATAATATTTGCAAAAGGTACCGGCTCACCAGTATCGTCCACAATGGTTCCATTGACTTTGATCTGGGCTGTCAGCCCTAAAGACAAAAAGAGAAACAATATAAAAAGATGCTTAGGCATATAGAGAATCAAATAATAGCGCCTTCCAGCAGGAAAGGAACATAAGCGAACAAAAATATTAAATACGTTCTAAATAAAATTGGTTTTATCCTTAATTAATGTAACATCAGAGACTGCTCATATACCTTTTTGGCGTTGCGCCAAACTTCTTCTTAAAGGCTGCAATAAAATGACTCGAAGTACTGTACCCCACTTCAAAACTCACTTCAGAAATATTATACTTTCTTGTGGTCAGTAATTTTCTTGCGTATTCCATTTTGTAATTCACAAGGTATGCAAATACGGTTTCCCCATAGATATGCTTAAAACCGTCCTTTAAATGCTGTAAGGGTAAATTAATCTGATGTGCGAGTTCAGTTAGGGTAGGTGGTTCTGTCATATTTTCTATTAAAATATGCTTCGCCTTTTGAATTTTCTCAACATTGGCTTCATCTTCTAAAAAAGGACAATTCTGAATTCCATCATTATCAGATTTATGAAAATACAGGCTAATCAATTCGTATACCTTTCCTCTTGAATACAATTTCTCCAGGGATGAATGCAGACCATAGTGAAAGATTTGATTTAACACCATCATCTCATTTGGATTTAACTCCTTATCCCTGTAACACTTTTTACTCTTGTTCTCCCCGCTTAAAAAATGAATCAAACCTGCTTCCTGTGTAAAGAAGGTATGAAACTTTTCAATTCTGATCAACAAACTAATGACTTTCGCACCAGGTTGCAGTTCAAGATGAATGGGCAGATCCTGTTCAGGATTGTACAATAAAAAAGATTTGTTTTCAGGTAAGTCAAGTACATAATGGCCTCCATTAAATTTCAAACCCGCAGCATTCTTTATACTAAAGTGTAATTGAAGAAATGATTTATCTACTTTCCTTGAAATTTCAATGGCCCTGTCCTCTTCATTTTGAAATTTTAATAAGTAAAAGCCATCCTCAATCTTATCGTCATATATCACACTTTTATCGATATTTTTATCTAACATTATTATTTGATTTAACCAATAATTAGAATTAAGCCCTTGTTTTTCGGCTATTTTAAGGATCAAATATACACATTATTAATTCATTCTATTTTAACTTTCATCGTTATAATTGAAGAATTCTGACATAAAAAAAGCCATTTGAAATTCAAATGGCTCTCTAAATTATCTAACAAGGTGCTTAACGGTACATCACCTTTTTAACTGCATTGATAACATCATTTTTATTTGGCATCCATTCTTCCAACAAGACCGGAGAAAATGGTGCAGGCGTATCTGCCGTGGTGATTCGTTGGATGGGTGCATCCAAATAATCAAATGCATTTTCCTGAACCTGAAACGTAATCTCAGACGACACACTGGCAAAAGGCCAGGCTTCTTCAAGTATTACCAACCTATTTGTTTTCTTTACAGAATTCAAAATAGCTTCATGATCCATAGGACGAATTGTTCTCAAGTCAATTATTTCTAATGAAATTCCTTCTTTTTCCAATTCATCAGCTGCTGCATAAGCCTCTTTAATAATTTTACCGAAACTTACGACTGTTACGTCTGTTCCTTCTCTTTTGATATCTGCAACGCCTATAGGCAATATATATTCGCCTTCTGGCACTTCTCCTTTGTCTCCATACATCTGTTCAGACTCCATAAAAATTACCGGATCATCATCACGAATGGCAGCCTTTAAAAGACCTTTCGCATCGTAAGGGTTTGAAGGAACAATAACTTTTAATCCCGGTGTATTCGCATACCAGTTTTCAAATGATTGAGAATGGGTCGCTCCTAACTGTCCTGCAGAGCCGGTAGGCCCTCTAAATACAATCGGAATATTGAACTGACCACCTGACATCTGACGCATTTTAGCAGCATTGTTGATAATCTGATCAATCCCTACCAACGAAAAGTTAAAGGTCATAAACTCAACGATTGGTCGTGTACCTCCCATTGCAGACCCAACAGCAATACCAGAAAATCCAAGTTCCGCAATCGGTGTATCTATTACACGTTTTTCACCAAACTCATCTAACATCCCTTTGGAAGCCTTGTAGGCACCATTATATTCTGCTACTTCCTCACCCATTAGGTAAACAGATTCATCTCTGCGCATCTCTTCGCTCATTGCCTCAGCAATCGCTTCTCTAAATTGTAATACTTTCATATTTTATTAATAAAGGAATGCAAAAATAACTAATTTTAACGAAAATCTAGAAAGTGCCTGTCACAATTTTAGAGAAAAAAGAATGGATCCTGCAATTCAACGTAATTGTGTGCTTAATTTAAAATTTTACTATGCATGCATAATATATTAAAAATATTTTTTACCTTCGTTGCAGATAATTCAATAATCATTTTAACTAAGTAAAAATGAAAATATTAGTTTGTATAAGTCATGTACCTGACACAACTTCCAAAATCAATTTTTCGGAAGATAACAGCCAATTTGATACAAATGGCGTGCAGTTTGTTATTAATCCTTATGATGAATTTGCCTTGACCAGAGCTATGTGGTTCAAGGAGAAGCAAGGAGCTTCTGTAACCGTAGCCACAGTTGGTGATGCAAAGGTTGAGCCAACCTTAAGAAAAGCCCTGGCCATTGGTGCCGATGATGCTATTAGAATCGATACAGCTCCACTTGACGGCTTTCAAGTAGCAAAACAACTTGCTGAAATTGTAAAAAGTGAAGGATTTGACTTGGTACTGACAGGGAAAGAATCTATTGATTACAATGGAGGAATGGTCCCTGGCATGATGGCTGAAATACTTGGTTTTAACTTTGTCAATGCCTGCATTGGATTGGAATTGGATGACAAACAAGCTACGGCAGTGATCGAAATTGACGGAGGAAAAGAAACCTTGAATTGTTCCTTGCCGTTGATTGCAGCTGGTCAAAAAGGATTGGTAGAGGAAAAAGATCTAAGGATTCCAAACATGCGCGGCATCATGATGGCGCGAAAGAAACCTTTAAAGGTTGTACCAGCCATAGATTTTAATACACCTTCTTCGACCATAAAATATGAAAAACCAGAAGCCAAAGGTGCTTGTAAAATTATTGACGCGGGCAACATTGATGAATTAATTCAATTGCTTCACAACGAAGCCAAGGTAATTTAAAAACATACGCAAGAATTGCACAAAAATTCTTGAGAACTAAAACAAAACAATATGTCAGTATTAGTATATGCAGATAGCTCAGAAGGAACGTTTAAAAAAACTGCCTTCGAAATTGTTTCATTTGGCAAACAGCTTGCTAAACAAACAGAAACATCGTTGACCGTCGTCACTATTAACGCAGAAGACACTGCTGAACTTTCAGCGTATGGTGCCGATAAAGTCTTAACCATTAAAGATGAGCGATTGGAAAATTTTAATGCAAAAGCTTTCGCAGATTGCATTTATCAGGCAGCTCAAAGTGAATCTGCCAAGCTAGTTGCAGTGGATTCAACAAATAATGGCCTATATCTGGCTCCCATTTTAGCGGTTAAACTTGACGCTGGATATGCCTCAAATGTTGTTGATTATCCGGTTTCTGTCAATCCATTTGTAGTCAAAAGAAAAGCATTTTCCTCCAAGGGATATAACTTTACAGAAATTCAATCTGCCACCAAACTATTAGGACTTGCTAAAAATTCTGTAGGTCTGACCGAAGAAAAGGTTGAATCCGTTGTGGAAGAATTTACACCCGAACTCAACGAAGCTGATTTTCAAATCACTTCATCTTCCATTGACAAAACAACAGGTACAGTAACAATTGCTGATGCCGATGTCGTTGTTTCAGGAGGTAGAGGTTTAAAAGGACCTGAGAACTGGGGAATGATCGAAGATTTAGCATCGGTTTTGGGAGCAGCAACCGCTTGTTCAAAACCAGTTTCTGACCTTGGATGGAGACCTCATAGCGAACACGTTGGTCAAACAGGAAAACCGGTCACATCAAACTTGTATATCGCCGTGGCGATTTCAGGGGCCATTCAACATTTGGCAGGCGTCAATTCTTCAAAGGTCAAAGTCGTTGTGAACAGCGATCCGGAAGCACCCTTCTTTAAGGCAGCTGACTACGGAATCGTAGGTGATGCATTTGATGTTGTACCTGAACTCACGAAAAAACTAAAAGAATTTAAAAGCACTCTTTAATCCAATATAATTTTTAGTAAATTGCCCCCTTCAAAAAGGCTATCAGAATTTATGACGATCTTTAGTCCCGGATTTTGATGGTCTTTTTCATTTTTATTTGTAAATTGAAAAGGCTAATACTTAAATTTGTAAGAATCTAGAGTATTACTAAATATAGAGTCAAACCTGTGAGTTTAGTACGTTTAAATATTAAAGGAATTTCATATAGTCAAACTCAAAGCGGTGCTTATGCTTTGGTTTTAAGCGAAGAAGATGGAGAACGCACATTGCCTATCATTATTGGGGCATTTGAAGCTCAATCCATCGCTATTGCATTGGAAAAGGAGATCAAACCTCCACGTCCACTGACCCATGATCTTTTTAAAAGTTTTGCAGATCGTTTCAATATCATCGTAAAACAGGTCATCATCCACAAACTGGTAGATGGTGTATTTTACTCGAGTCTTATCTGTGAATGCGACAAAATTGAGGAGATCATCGACGCTCGAACTTCTGACGCGATCGCTCTTGCAACAAGATTTAAGGCACCTATTTTTACCTTTGAGAATATACTCGATAAAGCGGGAATCATCTTAAAAATTAAAGACGAGTCCAAGTTGGCTGAATCCAAATTTAAAATGGAAGATCTGGTAGCCAATGTTGTGGAGGACACCTCCACTTTTAAAGATGAAACTCTGGACGAACTCTATAAGCAACTGGATCAGGCCGTGAATAATGAAGACTACGAATTAGCTGCAAAATTAAGAGATGAAATCTCCAAAAGAGAGCAAAAATAAAGCTATGCTAAAAAAATTACTTTCTTTACTTTTTATTTTTTTTCTCTCTATACCACTTCAAGCTCAACAAGTATCAGATCAGCTAACGCCAAATCAGGGCGCTTCCTTCGAATCCATATGGAGGGGTGTTCTCGGAATGGTGGTGCTTATTTTTATCGCCTATTTATTTAGTGCCAATAAAAAAGCCATACAATGGAAAACTGTCGGTATCGGACTGGCGTTGCAATTATTGATCGCGATCGGTGTGTTAAGAGTTGGTTTTATTCAATCTGCCTTCGAAGCCATTGGTCAAATATTTGTAAGTGTTCTTGATTTCACAAGAGCCGGAAGTAAATTTTTGTTTGAAGGACTGGTAGTTGACATGAATACTTTTGGATATATATTCGCTTTTCAAGTGCTACCCACTATCATATTTTTCTCAGCTTTAACTTCCTTGCTCTACTATTTAGGAATCATACAAAAAGTAGTAAAAGGATTGGCTTGGCTGTTATCTAAATCCTTAAAAATATCGGGTGCTGAAAGCTTAAGTGTGGCAGGCAATATTTTTTTAGGACAAACTGAAGCTCCGCTGCTCATCAAAGCCTATCTGGAAAAAATGAATCGTTCGGAGATGTTGTTAGTGATGATTGGTGGTATGGCAACAGTGGCTGGCGCAGTATTGGCAGCCTATATTGGATTTTTAGGTGGTGATGATCCCGTGATGCGCTTAAAATTTGCCAAACACTTACTGGCTGCTTCTGTAATGGCAGCCCCGGGCGCCATTGTGATTTCGAAAATATTATACCCACAGACGGAAGCCGTTTCAACTGATGTACAGGTTAGTTCTCAAAAAATTGGGACGAATTTGTTGGATGCTATTTCCAATGGAACGACCGAAGGATTGAAGCTGGCAGTAAATGTGGGTGCCATGCTTTTGGTTTTTGTCGCTTTTATTGCAATGATCAACGGAATTTTAGGTTGGATTGGTGACATCACTTCACTCAACGATTGGATGGCAGCGAATACACCTTATCCGAAATTTACGCTTGAATCTATTTTAGGAACCATTTTTGCGCCATTGATGTGGCTGATAGGAGTTGCTAAAAATGACATGATGATGATGGGTCAACTTTTGGGAATTAAATTGGCCGCCAGTGAATTTGTCGGTTATATTCAACTGGCCGAATTAAAAGATCTCAGCAATGAAATTCATTTGAATAATAGCAAGTCTGTTATTATGGCAACCTATATGCTTTGTGGTTTTGCAAATTTTGCCTCTATTGGTATTCAAATTGGAGGTATTGGTTCTTTGGCCCCAGGACAGCGAAAAACACTCTCCGAATTCGGCATGAAAGCGTTGATCGGCGGATCCATTGCCTCTCTTCTCTCGGCAACAATCGCTGGAATGATCATCGGATAAAATTCTCATTTAACAGGTCCTTGTTCATTAATATTAACAAGAGAATAAGAAATTATACCTCAGAATATTTTATCTTTGAGCACGTATGTATGTTATGGCATACAGACTTGAAAAGGACTACATTTTCACTAACTTTTAAAAATATCAGACACAAATATGAAGCAATATTTAGATTTGATCCAGCACGTGATCGATCATGGAGTCACAAAGGAAGACAGAACAGGAACAGGAACAAAAAGTGTTTTTGGCTATCAAATGAGATTTGACCTCAATGAAGGTTTCCCAATGGTTACCACTAAAAAGCTGCATCTTAAATCAATCATTTATGAACTCTTATGGTTTTTGAAAGGTGAAACGAATATTGGCTATTTAAAAGAAAATGGTGTTAAAATATGGGATGCATGGGCAAATGAAGACGGTGATTTGGGCCCTGTTTATGGCTACCAATGGAGGAATTGGAACGGGGATGGAATTGATCAGATCAAAGAAGTTGTAGAGACCATCAAAAATAATCCCGACAGCAGAAGAATGATTGTATCAGCCTGGAATCCCAGTGTTTTGCCGGATACAAGTGTGAGTTTTGACGAAAACGTTGCCAATGGAAAAGCGGCACTACCACCTTGTCATGCATTTTTTCAATTTTATGTGAGTGACGGCAAACTGTCGTGTCAACTTTACCAGAGAAGTGCTGATATTTTTCTAGGTGTTCCTTTCAATATTGCATCTTATGCACTGTTTACCATGATGCTGGCCCAGGTTACTGGTTTAAAATATGGAGATTTCATTCACACTTTTGGTGATGCTCATATTTACAATAATCATATGGAGCAAATTAATCTGCAACTTAGTCGAGATCCGAAGCCACTGCCAAAAATGATCATTAATCCAGAGGTGAAAAATATTTTTGATTTCTCATTTAATGATTTTAACTTAGTGTCATACGAACCTCATCCTCATATTAGAGGAATTGTATCAGTCTAATCCCCCAAAAAAAATAAAACTATGAACGCAACTCAATTAAAATTAAATTTGATAAAACATATTACTCAAATTGAAGATGTCAATTTATTACAACGAATGCAGGCCTTTTTGAATACCTCCGGAAGCTTGTATAATGATACTTTGAACGAAATACCATCCCTTCGTAACAACAAGGATACTGAATTCAATGACAAAGAAGATTTTACCGATTATATCAAAGAATGGGTAAAAGACATGTAAAATAGGCTGTTTTGAATGCAACTTTAGATCACGAGTATTACGAAAAAGCGAGGAAGAGAACCAAACAAAAGAAAAGATTGTATTTTCATTTTGTGTTGTTTCTTGTTGGTTCCGTCTTTTTTATTGTGCTGAATAAAGTAATAAAATTCCACCCTGAACTTGATTGGTACGTATGGGCAATTTTCGCCTGGCTCGTTCTTTTAATACTTCATACGATCAATGTTTTTGTGATGTCCAGGTTTTTTGGAAAAGAATGGGAAAGGGTTGAAACCGAAAAAATCATTGCAAAACACAATAAAAAAGTTGAAAAACTTGAACAGAAATTACAAAAATCTGGTGCCTTAGAGGAGTTAAAGGATAATTCCTAAAAATATTCTATACTATGCTTACGATAATTGCAGCTGTGGCAGAAAATAATGCCTTGGGGAAAAATAATGATTTGATATGGCATTTGCCCAATGATTTTAAACGCTTCAAAAAAGTTACTATGGGGCATCACATCATCATGGGAAGAAAGACGTTTGAATCAATGGACAAACCCTTACCAAACAGAACTACCATTATCATTACACGCAATCTTAACTATCATGCTGATGGATGTATTGTTGTAAATTCTCTGGAAAATGCAATTATTGCTGCCAGAGAGGACGAAAATCCTTTTATTCTGGGTGGTGGTGAAATTTACAAACAAGCACTGGATTATGCTGAAATACTAGACCTGACACTTGTTCATCATTCTTTTGAAAATGCCGATACGTTTTTTCCAAAGGTCGATTTTTCAAAATGGGAAGAAATCTTCCGAGAAGACCATTCAGCAGATAAAACGCATAAATACGATTATAGTTTTATCAGGTATCAAAAAAAGTGAGTTCTATAAAATAGAACCCACTTTTACAAATGATGAGACAAAAGCAACTAAATTTTGAGTGTTAAATTTTTACGATGTGTGTAAATGTCCTTCCATTTGATTTAAAAACGAATACATAATTTCCTTTTTTAGAAGTTGAAAAATCATAAATACGATTTACTCCAGATTCATTTTCAAACATTTCGGAAAGTACTAATTCATAGTTGTCCTGAAAATAGATTTTAAACTTTAAGGGACTTTTTTCAAAAGAGATCCTGGACACATACACATGTGAATCCTTCATTCGTACAAAAGGTTTGTAGATAATAGATTCTTCCTCTTTCTTAAAAGCTACCTGATTAGACACTACATTAAACGGAAGGATTGTTATTTTCAACTTCGAATCAAGTTCAAAAATATACTCCCCGTTCGGCAGGCTTGTAAGATCAAATCCTTTTGAATACTCACCGGACTCCTGTATAGATTCCTTATACAGCGTTAATCCATTTACATCTTTAATTGACAATTTCGATCCCAGTTTCACTTCTTTGAAACTGACTACCGTTACCTTCGGCTCCTTTTCTTTGTCTTTCAAATTGTTTGTACTTGCAAACGAAAACATCGATACAAATAGCAACGACAGGAGCAAACTTTTCTTTGTTAATTTTTTCATGATATATAGTTATTAAAATTAGACAAGACAAATGTATGTTACATTGAAGCTTGATAAAACACCATATTTAATCAATTTATATCCTTAATTAACAACTATTGATTTAAAACAATCCTAATGATGGTAATTTTGAATACAATCGGGTTAATCTCAAAACCGCGAAAACAAAACTTATAAATAAGCCTCATCCTTACTTTAGAAGATTAAGTGCATAAAAAAAAGTGAGCTCAAATGGGATGAGCTCACTTTTACAAATCACTGGACAATAACTAATTAATAATATTTTCTAGATTTTAATCGTCTTAGAATAAACACGACCTTTTGATTCAAATACAAAAACATACTTACCTCTTTCTGCATTTGAAAAATCATATACCTTTTTTACTTCTTCCATCTCATCAAAATTTTCAGCTTCTACTAATTCATCGTTCGATGCATAGAATATTTTGTACTTCAATGAAGTCTTCTCAACAGCTGGTCTTGATACATACACCATATCATCCTTCGTTCTGATAACAGGTTTGTAAATTGATTCTTCTGATTCTTTATCAAAAACAACCACATTTGTCTTCACGTTAAAAGGAACAACAACAATCTTATAATCTGAGTTCAATTCAAAGAAATAATCACCATCAGGTAATGTGGTTAAATCAAATCCTTTTGAATAAAGTCCACTTGCCTGGATTGCTTCATTATACAGAACCATTCCATACTGATCAATAATGGTTAAGGTGGAACCTTTCATTACGTTTTCAAATCTTACCTTGGTAACATTATTCTCTTTTTCTTTTAATGTTACTTCTTTCTCATTCGCAAAAATTGACAATGACATCATCAAACCAATTGCTACTACACTTTTCTTTGCTAAATTTTTCATTTTATATATTTATTAAAATTAGACAGGACAAATGTATGCGCACATACTCAGCGAGAAAACAAGAAAATTGGCTAATTTATATACCAAATTAACAGTTTACAATTACTTAACACATAATATTGTTAATATTGTATACAATATTGTTAAATCCGTATAGAATAGAACTTTCAAATGATGTATTTTTGTACTGTAAAACAATTTCCATGATTAACAAAAAACCAAGTTTCGAAAAAATAAGTCCAAGTTTTGGAAGTAGTATTTCTGTAAAGCAACATAACAATGAGGTACAGAACAATATTGCTTATTGGCACTTTCACCCTGAGGTGGAACTTGTATATGTAAATAAAGGACAAGGGAAAAGGCATATTGGAAATCATCTTTCCTATTTTAATAATAGTATGCTCATCCTGATTGGCGCAAATTTACCACATCATGGATTTGTTGACAGATTAACTACGAATGGTTCCGAGACAATTGTACAGTTCAAACTCGATTTTCTTGGAAAGATATTCTACAACATTCCTGAGATGGGAAATATAAATGCACTCTTTGAACGTGCAAAGAAGGGTATTATCTTTAAACCTGAAACCAAAAAACTGGTAGGTCCGAAAATTGAGACTTTACTGGAATGCGACGGGATGGCCCGTGTGATCAAATTACTGGAAATACTCAATGACCTATCCCTGGCCAATGATTACTCTTTATTAAATGTTGACGGCTTTGCTTTTGAAACTGAACCTCAAGACAGTGAAAAAATAGATATCATCTTCAAACATGTAAACAAAAATTTCAAAAGACATATTAGTCTGGATGAAATCGCAGATACAGTGAGTATGACGACACCTGCTTTTTGCAGGTATTTTAAAAAGGCGACCGGAAAAACCTTTACCAAACTGGTCAATGAATACAGGGTAGTTCATGCCACAAAACTACTTCAGGAAAATCAAACCAGTATTACTGATATTTGCTTTGAATGTGGATTCAATAATTTTTCACATTTCAACAGACTATTTAAGGAATTCACTGGTAAAAGCGCTTCAAAATATAGAAGTGAAATGAAAAGAATGATTCATTAAGCCTACCTTATTTCTAATAGAAAAGGGAGTCTTGTCTGTAAACCTTTCCATTCACTGAATTGCTGGAATTGATTGTAAATTTTCAAATTTTCAAGACCTATTTCATCCTCCAGAAGTTGTTGCTTAACACTTGCAAACGGACCTGAAAACATATCTTTCAATTCCTTGTTGTAGTCTGGGTAACTGCGGGTTCTAAAATCCTGAATATCCGCTAACTGGGCAGCGGCTTTCAGGGCATCTTCCAAACCTCCCAATTCATCCACCAATCCATTCTCAAGAGCTTGTGTTCCGGTCCATACCCTTCCTTGTGCAATTGCATCAACTTCCTCAAACGTCATTCCCCTTCCTTTAGCTACTTTCGAAACAAAGGTAACATAGACACGCTCCACACCTTCCTTGGTAACATTATAAAAGTCATCGGTCATTGGTTCAAACAAACTGTAATTCAAGGACCGCTTGTTGGTCCCGACCTGTTCTGCATGAATTCCAATTCGATTGGTAAATTCATTGATATTTGGAATCATACCAAACACACCTATACTCCCAGTAATGGTGGTCGGGTCTGCAATAATTTTATCCGCATTACATGAGATATAATATCCTCCGGAAGCTGCCATATTCCCCATAGAAACAACTACAGGTTTCTCTTTTTTTGTCACCTCTATTTCTCTCCAAATGATATCTGAAGCCAAGGCACTTCCTCCGGGAGAATTGACACGTAACACAATCGCTTTGACCTGTTTCGATTTTCTCGCCTTCTTCAAGGACTCGATGATAAGTTCAGGGCCGATATAATCTTCATCTCCTTTACCATACTTAATTTCCCCCTGTGCATAGATCACTGCAATTCTATCAGTAGAACTGCTGACCAACCTTCCTTTTCCAGAAGCTATATAGTTCTTTACAGTTACTGCATTGAGGACTGACTCTTCTGATATTCCCCCCAGTTGTTTTAAAACTTTGGCATACTCATCCTTGTATAACTTTCCTGTAATCATCTTATTCTCAATGGCTAAATCAGGTGTTCTTGCCAATAATTCATCCGCAATATAATTGATCTGTACCTCATCAATGTTCCTGTTATCTCCCATATCGGTTGTCATTTCCGACCAAATGGATTTCAAAAATGCTTCCGTCTGCTCACGATTGGCCTCACTCATTTCATTTGCCAAAAAAGGTTCTACAGCACTTTTATATTTCCCATGACGTATCACCTCCATCTTGAGGCCATATTTTTCCTGAAAGTCTTTAAAAAACAATACTTCGCCAGACAATCCTCTAAAATCAATCTGACCCTCCGGGTTTACATAGATTGAATCTGCCACAGAACTCAGGTAAAAATTCTTTTGCTCATAGACATCTGCAAAGGCAGTTACAAATTTTCCAGATTCCTTGAACTCATATAGCTTATCTCTTATTTCCTGAATCTGCGCCACTCCACCCTGTAACATCAAGGATTCAATACTAATACCAATGATTTGATCATCATATTTAGCATTGTCAATGGCATTCAAAATATTATCCAAGCCCATTTTCTTTTCTTCCAATCCTAATATCTGACTAAATGGATCTTCATTTTTAGGAGCATAATCCTTGATCAGATCTTCTAATTTTAAGACCAGAACTGAATTTTTCTTGACTACGACCGTACTGTCATCGACAAAACTCGAGCTAATAACCGAACCGATCGCCACAAAAACGAAAAACATAATCATAAAGGAGATAAAAACTCCTATTATTACTGCTAATAATTCCCTTAAAAAAGTCATTCAACGTGTTTTTATATATGTCGCCTACAAGCGATCAAAGTTACAAATGTTAAAAACTTAAGCAGAAAGCCATTCTAATTACACATTCGTTTTACTTACTTTGTACTTGTCTAAATTAACAATGTATTATTA